>NZ_JBFRKT010000024.1:61406-108595 GCF_041469545.1 Vibrio sp. 10N.286.49.C3 | reverse complement strand
TCTTAAGTGAACGGCATTACGTATATACGGAGGTTTTTATTTATCTGATACTGACTTCGTTAAAGAAGAAGCAAGCCGATATTAGAAGTTAGCAGAGCGTGGTGTACGTGGGAACGGGATAACGTCACGAACGTTGCCCATACCTGTTACGTAAGACACTAGACGCTCAAAGCCAAGACCGAAGCCTGCGTGAGGTACTGTGCCGTATTTACGTAGGTCGCGGTACCAGCTCATGTGCTCAGGGTCGATACCCATACCAATCATGCGCTCGTCTAGAATGTCTAGACGCTCTTCACGTTGTGCACCACCGATGATTTCACCGATGCCTGGTGCAAGTACGTCCATTGCTGCAACTGTCTTGCCGTCGTCGTTTAAGCGCATGTAGAAAGCTTTGATGTCTTTCGGGTAGTTCTTAACGATAACAGGTGCTTTGAAGTGTTCTTCAGCTAGGTAACGCTCATGCTCAGAAGACATGTCGATGCCCCACTCAACGTCGAATTCAAATTTCTTACCAGAATCTAGTAGGATTTGGATTGCGTCAGTGTAGTCAACTTGTGCGAAATCAGCGTCTACGAATTGCTCTAGACGAGTGATTGCTTCTTTGTCGATGCGAGAAGCGAAGAACTCAAGGTCGTCTCGGCGCTCTTCAAGAACAGCAGCGAAAACGTACTTAAGCATGTCTTCAGCCAGTTTCGCTACATCGTCAAGGTCTGCAAACGCAACTTCAGGCTCAACCATCCAGAACTCAGCTAGGTGGCGGCTTGTGTTTGAGTTTTCAGCACGGAACGTAGGACCGAACGTGTAAACCTTGCTTAGTGCACAAGCGTAAGCTTCAGCATTAAGTTGACCAGATACTGTAAGGAAAGTTTCTTTACCGAAGAAATCTTCATTGAAGTCAACTTTGCCTTCGTCAGTGCGAGGTAGGTTCTCCATGTCTAGCGTCGATACGCGGAACATTTCACCAGCGCCTTCTGCATCAGATGCAGTGATAAGCGGAGCTGAAGTCCAGAAGAAACCTTGCTCGTGGTAGAAACGGTGAATCGCTTGAGATAAACAGTTACGTACACGTGCTACTGCGCCGATCACGTTTGTACGTGGGCGTAGGTGAGCAACTTCACGAAGGTATTCGATAGAGTGACGTGTCTTAGCCATTGGGTAAGTGTCAGCGTCTTCAACCCAGCCTACAACTTTAACGTCAGTTGCTGCTAGTTCGAAGTCTTGACCTTTCGCAGGAGACTCAACAATCTTACCCGTTACTTCAACAGAGCAGCCAGTTGTTAGCTTTAATACTTCGTCTTCGTAATTATTAAGATTATTAGGAACCACGGCCTGAATCGGGTCGAAACAAGAGCCGTCATAAATGGCAAGGAAAGAGATTCCAGCTTTGGAATCACGACGTGAACGGATCCAGCCGCGAACAGTTACTTCACTGTCTACCGCTAGCTTGCCGCCAAGTACGTCTGTTACAGGCGCGTAAGTCATGTTGATTTCATTCTCCATTGAGGGACAAATTCAACTCAAAGTCTCTGGCATTGCTGCAAATAAACATACATTTGCACAATAATTAGCCGAAACATTAAGTTGTATAAACTTTTTAAATCGATTGAACATATTACCTGTCATACCGACAGCTTCAACCTTTATTCTTGCTTGGTGAAAGAAATATTGTGTCTACTGAGCAGAAATACCTTTTAGGGTGTGTTTTTTGTTCGATCTTAGCATCAGCCTTACCTTTCACCCTATGTGAGCTGTTGAACGAGCAAGACGTAATCGAAACCTTTGTTTTCAATAATGGGAGTGTGATTGTGTTGAGACTCACTCTATATTGGCGCGGATTCAGTCATGTTGGACTTGATCACCTTCTTAATTTCCCACTAAAGCTAAAAGAGGAGTTTAATATTCACGTGTTAATTACGCCGCCTTAACCCCTGCATTCTCTCTACACCCGCACTTTTCGAGCGCTCGCTCATTCAAGAAAAACAGTCGATCAAATTATGTCTGAACAAGGCAGGACTGGCTGTACAAGTAAAAGAGAATTACATGCTTAATTATTTAAAAAAACACTGGTTATCAAACGTTAAAGGAGATTCATTATCTGGGATTGTGGTTGCACTCGCATTAATCCCTGAAGCCATCGCATTTTCAATTATCGCAGGCGTCGATCCTAAAGTAGGGCTTTATGCTTCTTTCTGTATCTGTGTTGTAACCGCTTTGGTTGGCAGTCGTCCGGGGATGATCTCTGGGGCAACGGGCGCAATGGCGCTGTTGATGGTCACCTTAGTGAGAGAGCACGGACTAGAATATCTACTCGCTGCTTCATCTTTAGCTGGCGTCATTCAAATCGCAGCCGGGTATCTTAAGCTTGGTAACCTAATGAATTTCGTTTCCAAATCGGTGATTACTGGATTTGTTAACGCGCTCGCGATTCTCATTTTCATGGCCCAGCTTCCTGAGTTGATCAACGTTCCTTCAAGTGTTTACGTGTTAGTCGCTTTGGGTTTGGCGATCATCTACTTGCTTCCATATTTTCCCAAGTTTGGTCGTGCAATACCTTCTCCATTGGTCGCTATTGTTGCCCTGACAATCATTAGTTTGTTGTTCGGATTAGATGTGAGAACGATTGGCGATATGGGCAAGCTTCCGGATTCACTGCCGGTATTCTTGATTCCTAATATCCCATTCACGTTCGATACGCTTGCAACCATCCTGCCATATTCTATCGCTCTATCTCTGGTTGGCTTACTGGAATCTTTGATGACAGCGACCATAGTCGATGATCTGACCGATACTGAAAGCAATAAAAACAATGAGTGTAAAGGGCAGGGAGTAGCGAACATCGTTGCCTCACTATTCGGTGGTATGGCGGGGTGTGCGATGATCGGTCAGTCGATCATTAACATCAAATCAGGCGGCTTAACCCGATTATCCAGTATGATCGCTGGGGTTGTTTTGTTGCTAATGGTGGTGTTTGTTTCTGATTGGTTGAAGCTGATACCGATGGCGGCTTTAGTGTCTGTGATGATCATGGTTTCAATCGGCACGTTTTCATGGCGTTCTGTTGTTGAGCTTAAAGACCACACACTCCCAACCAATGTAACCATGCTAGCAACCGTGGCGGTGGTGGTGTTTACTCACAATCTCGCAATAGGTGTTGCGGTTGGTGTGGTGTTATCGGCTCTGTTTTATGCGCATGCCAGCAAATCCATGGTGTTTATATCCGATGAAGTGGTGACTAACGAACTGCACACCACCCATCGAGTAAAAGGCCATGTCTTTTTTGCTTCTTCAGATGCGTTTGTCGATCTATTTGACTATGACAAGGCCACGTCTTTAGTGACGATCGATATATCGGATGCATCGTTCCTAGATAACACGTCGGTTGAGGCGCTTGATAAGGTCGTGTTTAAGTTCCGAAAAAAGGGTGCTTATGTAGAGGTCGCAGGAATGGATACCGTGAGTGCGAATCTGATATTCAAGCACGCGATGTACCACAAGCATAAAGATTTAACCGCGGTTTCCATTACGCACTAATCGTGGTTTAAGGTGATCTTAAAATCTTAAAATCTTAAAATCTTAAAATCTTAAAATCTTAAAATCTTAAAATCTTAAAGCCCGAACTAGACATTGTTATGAAGATAAAGCGCTCATCTTTGAGCGCTTTTTTGTTGATGTCGCTAGGGGAGTTCTAACGGCCTATGACTGACCTTTATCGTTGGTATTTGAGTTCGATAAGGTGAATTGGTTGATAAGAGATTCAAGGTGATCCGACAGCTCTTCTAAATCATTACTGATTCCACGAGTTTCAGCTGCAGACTGCGATGTGTTGTCGGCGTGAGAAGTGATGGTTTCAACTTTTTGTTGCACATCTTGGGTTGCTTGTGTGGTGGATTGCGTCTGTTGCTGAATATTTTGTGCATGAGCTAACACTTGTTTCATTTCTTCAACGACACCGTTCATTTCAACGGACAGTGCGTCGATATCTGTCGAGCTTTGATGTGCTTGTTCGCAAACGCGGTCAGCAGAATTCAGCGATTCTTCACTGCCTTGTTGGAACTGATGAATGATAGACTCAATACTGCCAGTAGCCTCTGCCGTTCGTGATGCAAGATTACGAACTTCATCTGCCACTACCGCAAAGCCGCGACCTTGTTCTCCCGCTCGAGCCGCTTCAATCGCTGCATTCAAGGCTAGAAGGTTGGTTTGGTCGGCAATGCCACGAATCACACTCAATATTGAAGAGACTTCTCCAGTTTGCTCATTAAGTGTTTGTATCTTGTGTTTCACTTCTTCGATACTGCTCACTAGATTCTTAATCTCACTACTTGCATCATGTGCTTGGTTAGCACTCTTACAAGCCACATCTGAGGTGTGATTGATGAGTTCTGACGCGGTTAAAGTGGCTTGTTCTACATTGACCTGTTGTGCTTGTATTCCTTCGACATTGTTTTGCACTTCTGTGGTTTCGTTTTGTTGATCGCTGGCGGCTTGCTCGGTAATTTGAGCAACGCTAGTCAGTTGATTGGCTGACGCATTCAGTTTGTGCGAAGTATCTTGTACCTTTTCTAAGCTGTTAGAAACGGTTCCCATGAACGAGTTGATGGCGTTAGCCAGCGTGCCAATCTCATCTTTACTTTGTTCGGGCAAACGAGTGGACAGGTTTTTATCGCTGCTTACTTGGGTCATAAACCGCGAAGTCTGTTGAAGAGGGCGAACGATAATCTTACGAATTAATCCCATCGTAAGAACAAACCCGGCGAAGGAGATAACCGCCATAATGCCTATAGCAGCCATGGTTTGAGTGTTGATCAGCGCGTTAACGTGGCTGAGGTTATATTCTAGGCGAATCGCGCCTAATACTTCACCTTCTGGTGTCATATGACATGCCACACAATTGGTGCCGCGATAGTTCTCGCTCGACTTCATTGGCAGAGCAATAACCAAGCCTTTACCCCAATCGGCAGAAAAGGGTTCGATAACAGTTTCGCCTGCTAGCGCTCGTTTATCGATATCATCAATAGGTGTTTGGTTGTCATTGCCAGGTCCGTACAATTTGCTCACTGCATCGGCGCGCAGTACACGAACATTTTCAATGCCTTCTTGCGCTAACGCTTTCTGACGAAGGGTCTCTTTTTGTGCCATGGTGCCAGTCAGCATCATCATATTAAGGCTATCGAAATAGTTGCTTGCCTTATCATGAAGCTGCTCACTTAACACCGAGTTTACAAGTTGCTTTTGCTGCGAATATTGAAAGTAAGTCGATATTGCAAGCAAGAAAGTGAACACAATGGCGAGGGCTACTAGGATTTTAAAGGTGATTGTTGAGCGCATAAGGTGTTTGTTTTTATTAAGTATAATGACATGCATACTTTACGTGTAAGCCGCTCTACCACCTATGGGGTATGACCGATTGTGTGACCACACTCCGGTTGTGGTTATGTTTCTGTGATGTAGCGGGTTTGTTTCTCATTTGGCGAGAGGGCTAAGCGTATGGTGATTTTCAAGCCATCTTTATATGTGTTTTATTGTGACTCAAGTGAGTGGCTAGCAACAAGCTCCCCCCTTGCAGCTAATAAGGCCGTACAGTGGTGATAGAACTTGTAGTGTGCATTGGTTTTACGTAATATTGCGTGTCATTTTTTTAGCCTGAGAAACACAATGAGAACTGAGTTATACAAAGAGTTTATGTTTGAAGCAGCCCACCATCTTCCACACGTGCCAGAAGGGCATAAGTGCGGTCGTTTGCATGGTCACTCTTTTCTTGTTCGTTTGTACGTAGAAGGCGAAGTTGACCCGCATACAGGTTGGGTAATCGACTTTTCTGAAATTAAAGCTGTATTCAAACCAATTTACGACCGTTTAGACCACTACTACCTAAACGACATTGAAGGTTTAGAAAACCCGACAAGTGAAGTATTGGCTAAGTGGATCTGGAATGAACTTAAACCAAGCTTGCCACTTTTGAGCAAGGTTGAGATTAAAGAAACATGTACAGCGGGTTGTATCTACCGCGGTGAATAAGGTTTCGATGCTGTAGATTTCAAAGATACAGCTATCAAAGTTACAGCTATCAAGGCAACAGTCTTCAATACTATAGCTTTCAAGGTTATAGCCTTAAAAGCTATAATCGAACGAAAGGCGCTTACAAGAGCGCCTTTTTTGTAGCTGTCATATATGTTTGGGTGCTCTTTATACAAGCTTTGTTGTTTATGGGGTGGGGTGTTTATAGTTCCGCTTTTTATTAATAATGATTATTGTTTTACGCGGTTTGGTGGTCGATTTGTATCCAAATGGCTATTTTGTTCAATTTAATAGCAAAAAATGTGGTTATAGCGTTGTGTTTCAAAGCTCATTCGATAAGATGAAAATACCTCTAATGACAGAGGTAGGGCAGCAATGGATGCGCTGCTTCAAATACTATGGAATGTGACTTAATTATTGGACACATACATGAAATTCAAGATTACATCGCCGATTATTGAACCTACAGAAGGTTCACCACATCAGTTAACGCAAACTCACGCTTCTCGTTTTACCTCTTTTAAGACAAGCTCCCCTTTGAACACCTTGTTCGACCACGTCTCTGCACGCTTCTTTACCGCTTATCGCTCCTATTGTTATTCGTTTTATAACTCTATTTCTATCTGAACTCCTTTGTCATCCGCTCGATGTACGAAGACTCATATCTATAAAAACTAAACAAATAAGTTAAAAACAATGAATATTAAAATGATGGGTAGCTCCCTAATTATCGCTGGTACCGCTCTCGGTGCTGGTATGCTTGCGATCCCAATGGTATTAGCTCAATTTGGATTGCTTTACGGCACGCTGCTGATGGTTCTGATCTGTTTTGGTACCACTTACGCAGCATTATTACTTCTAGAAGCGACCATCAAAGCGGGTGGTGGTCTAGGACTAAACTCAATTGCCCGAAAAACCTTGGGCAAACAAGGTCAGTTGATTACCAACGGCCTACTTTACGCGTTATTGATTTGCCTATTGATGGCTTACATTCTGGGCGCAGGTGACTTACTGAGTAAGTTACTGTCTAACTTTGGCGTTGAACTCACCGCGACCACGAGCCAAGTCGTGTTTACGTTACTTGCTGGCGCTGTCGTCGCAAGTGGCACCGGTGTGATTGATAAACTCAACCGTGCTTTGTTCTTCGTTATGCTTGCTAGCTTGTTTGCAACCATGGTGTTCTTAGCGCCGAGCATGACTCAAGAAAACTTGATGCAGGTAACCAGCCATGACCATGTTGATCTAATCAAAACCAGTGCCATCCTGTTTACGAGCTTTGGCTTTATGGTTGTGATTCCAACCTTGGTTTCTTACAACCACGAAGCGACAGACAAACAGCTGCGTAACATGGTGATCGTCGGTTCTCTGATCCCATTAGTGTGTTACTTATGTTGGTTGTTTGCGGTAGTGGGTAATTTGAGCGAAGAGCAATTCAGAAGCTTCAAGAACGTATCAGATTTGATGGCGGCGTTTGAGGCTCAGTCTCCTTGGGTGGGTAACGTTCTGTCTACCTTCACTGGCTTGGCGTTGTTGACCTCTTTCTTTGGTGTAGCGATGTCTTTGTTCAACCAGAACAGAGACATGTTTAACCAAAACACAGCGGTCACTTACTGCATTAGTTTTATCTTGCCGCTGGCGGGTTCACTGCTTGCTGCAGATAAGTTCCTACAAGTGTTGAACTATGCAGGTATCATCTTAGTGTTCTTAGCCGTGTTTGTTCCTCTGGTGATGGTTCATAAGCAACGCTTTATGAAGGTAGCGGAAGACAGATACAGTGCTGAAGGTGGTCGACCAATGATGCTTTTCTCATTGTTGTTTGGTTGCTTCTTGCTTATCTCTCAAGTGATTTAACCAATCGCTTCAGTTGCTGTGCCGGACAGCAACTGATATTGAGACATAAAAAAAGGAACGCATATGCGTTCCTTTTTATTATCTGCTCATTAAAAGCAGATTGATTCGAAAGCTATTAATAAACTAATGCTAATTAACAAACAACCTTAACTGCCAAACCACCTTGAGATGTCTCACGATATTTAGCGTTCATGTCTTTACCGGTTTCTAGCATTGTTTCGATAACTTTATCTAGAGAAACAGTAGGAGCAGAAGAGCGACGAAGTGCCATACGAGTTGAGTTGATTGCTTTAACTGCAGCAATACCGTTACGCTCAATACATGGAACTTGTACTTGGCCAGCAACTGGGTCACACGTTAGACCTAGGTTGTGCTCCATGCCGATTTCTGCAGCCATACATACTTGCTCTGGGCTACCACCCATAAGCTCAGCAAGACCAGCAGCAGCCATAGAACATGCCACACCAACTTCACCCTGACAGCCAACTTCAGCACCAGAGATAGAAGCGTTACGCTTGTAAAGACCACCGATCGCGCCAGACGCTGCGAAGTAACGGATGTAATCTTTCTCTGTCACTGTTTGGATGAACTTATCGTAGTAAGCCAATACAGCAGGGATGATGCCACACGCGCCGTTTGTTGGTGCCGTTACTACACGACCGCCCGCTGCGTTTTCTTCGTTTACTGCGAAAGCAAACATGTTCACCCAGTCAACAACCGTCATTGGATCGTTAGTTGTTTTTTCTGACGTGATCAGCTGTTGGCGAAGTGCTGCTGCACGACGAGGTACACGCAGTGGACCAGGCAGGATACCTTCAGTATTCATACCGCGATCCATACACTCACGCATCGTTTTCCAGATGTTAGCGAAGTAAGTGCGAGACTCTTCGTCTGAGTGGAAAGCCGCTTGGTTTTTCATAACCAGTGTACTGATAGAAAGACCACTTTCTTTACACTGATTAACCAGCTCTTCCGCTGTTGTGAATTCGTAAGGTGCTTTAATTGGGTTTTCTTCTTCTTTGCCGAAGTTCTCTTCGTCAACGATGAAACCACCACCAATTGAGTAATACGTTTTTGAATATGCGACTTCGTCATCAACCCAAGCATGAATGCTCATGCCATTCTCGTGTAGAGAAAGGTTGCTAGTGTGGAAGTTCATTCCGCCGTCGCGAGGGAACGAAACAGTATGACAGTGCATACCGACAGGTAGACGTTCAGTTTCTTCTACTCGAGCAATGAAGCCTGCAATAGAATCGATATCAACACGCTCAGGAGTATTGCCAGCAAGACCCATGATGATTGCGATATCTGTGTGGTGACCTTTCCCTGTCAGTGATAGTGATCCATATACGTCCACGGTGATTTTAGTGATGTCGCGCAATTTTCCCATTGAACGTAGGTCATCAATAAATTCTTTACCCGCTTTCATTGGTCCAACTGTATGTGAGCTCGATGGACCAACACCGATTTTATAGATATCAAATACACTAATCATAGCGATTACCTCAAAAAGAGAGCCTCCCAAGGGGAGTAGGGAGGCTCATTTATTATCATTATATTTTTTGTCTAACCTCGCCATATAAGATGAATGTCATCTTATAAAAAGGGCTTGAGATTAAAGAGCGCCGTAGATTACAGAACTAATAGCCGCTAGACCACATAAAGCTGTAAAGATTTGCACAGGTGCTGAAGTTTTGTACTTAGCCATAGCTGGTACTTTGTTCATTGCGAATACAGGCATTAGGAACAGGATAGCTGCAATCATTGGAGCACCCATTGTTTCAATCATACCTAGGATGCTTGGGTTAACTACCGCAACAATCCAAGTTGTAACAACGATGAACGCTAGAGAAGCTTTCTCAATCGTGCTGATTGAAGAACCAGAGCGAGACTTGATTAGGCCAACAAGACCTTCATGAGCACCTAGGAAGTGACCGAAGTAGCTAGAAGTGATTGCTGCGAACGCCACTAGAGGACCCATGTAAGAGATAAGTGGAGACTCATGAACGTTAGCTAGGTAAGAAAGAACCGAGATGTTTTGAGATTGCGCTGTTGCTAGTTGCTCTGGAGATAGAGAAAGTACTACAGAGAATACGAAGAACATTACAAAACCCATCAGCATCATTGCTGCGCCGCCAGTGATCGCGTCAGTTTTCTTAACCGCGTCTTCACCGTACACACGACGTTGCTCTTTAGAGAACTGTGAAATGATTGGGCTGTGGTTGAAAGAGAACACGATGATTGGAATCGCAAGCCAGATAATAGAAGGCATTGCTGACCATTCTGGGCTTGTTTCCATCATTGAAGTGTTCCAATCAGGAACTAGGTAGAAAGACAATGCTAGTAGGATGAATACTAGTGGGTAAACCATTGCTGAAGTTGCTTTAAGCATCAGTTCTTTACCGAATACAACACCTGCTGTCATAGCAAGGATAAGTGCACCAGAAAGAAGAGGACGAGGAATAGATTCCATGCCCATTTGGTTTACTAGGAAAGAGTCAACCGTGTTTGTGATACCAACACCGTAGATAAGAACGATTGGGTAGATAGCGAAAAAGTAAGCGAAAGTAATAAGGTTCGCGCCAGTCTTACCGAAGTGTTCTTCAACTGTGTCTGTAATATCTGCTTCTGGGTTCTTAGAAGACAGTACGAAACGAGCTAGAGATTTGTGTGCGAACCAAGTCATTGGTGCCGCGATTAAAGCTAGGATAACTAGCGGCCAAAAACCACCCGCACCAGCTTTGATTGGAAGGAATAGTACACCAGCGCCAACTGCTGTACCGAATAGTGATAGACACCAGGTGAAATCTTTATAGTTAAACTTGCTTGTATCTGTAACGGCATTTGCCGAAGAAGTTGTTGTGTTCATGTTAAATTACTCATTTTTTGGGAACAGGAAATAAGTCGGGGCTAATTCTGCAGAATTTTCTTCTACAAAAAATAGATCTAAATCATGTAATGAAACGGCGTGTCACATGATATGCGAAAAACGGATTTTTGATCACGAAAATAGCGTGCCACAGGTGATTTATGCTCATGCGTGCTATTAGTTTATCTTATGTGAAAGGCGGGGTTGTACAGAATTATACCAGGGAAACGTTTGCGTAAAATTGGATTAATAAATCTGTTCCATGGAAAAGGCTGTGTTTGTTAACAAGGATTAAACAAAACGTAGTTTCTATGTAATTTGTTGCACTACGTGTTGCTGCAGTGATTGGATGATTTGAGCCGTAACGCCCCAAATTAGGTGCTCTTGGAAGGGCATGGCAAAAACACGATGCTTGATTTTTTTTAAGTTAACAGTGTGGCTGTGTAACTTGGCTTGGTCTAAAACATAGGTGGCGGGCACCTCAAAAATCGAAGCAACTTCGTTCTCATCGATGATGGGTTTATAGTCCGAATCGACCACTACAACAATCGGTGTAACTAAAAATTTACTAATGGTACTCAAAGTAGGTAATTGCCCAACAATTTTAACCTGATCCGATCGGATTCCGACCTCTTCGTGAAGTTCTCTAAGTGCGGTGAATTGCATAGAAGGATCGGAGAGTTCGTGTTTCCCTCCAGGAAAGCTGATTTGACCAGGGTGATGTTTTAAATGAGCGGCTCTTTTCGTAAAAATAACATGTAAACCATCCTCTCGTTCCACTAAGCCGACTACCACTGCTGCTTTACGCAATTGATCGTCATTGATATGTGAAACGCGCTCAACGGATTCTGGGTGATAGCCAACGGTAGAGTTGAGCTGGAATTGTTGAAGGAAGTTATCTTTGTTCATATAAAGCCAATATATTGATTATTATGATTTTAAGTATAGTCATAACCGTGTGTTGATTACCAATTTCGAATTTGCCTTCACTTTCCTCCGTTAGTACCGGCAATAACTGGAAATAAGAAGGGACTGGGTAGCGGCGTTTTTCAAGGTAAATGTTCCCAATCTTCTAAGAGTGACGGATTTTGCTATATTTGAATATGTGTACTTCTACTAGTAAGCGTTATCCATGTCATAAATTGGGTGATGAAACGTACATTTTCTGTTTAAGAATTTGATAACAATGACTTAGTGGACCATTCTAAAAAGAAATAGAAGAAAAGGTATGAAATGAAAGGAATCATATTCACCGAATTTTTAGAGCTTGTTGAAGACAAGTTTGGGTTAGAGCTTTTGGAAGAAGTTCTAGAGATGTCAGAAGATGAAGGGATCTACACATCAGTCGGAAGTTACGACCACAAAGATCTTGTTCGATTGATTATAAACTTGAGTAAGAAAACCGATATTGATGCAGCGAGCCTGCAACGTGTTTTTGGACAATCGGTTTTTAAGAACTTACTGGCCTCATTACCGAATAAAGCGAGCCTCGCTCATAGCAACACCACTTTTCAATTTATTCAGCACGTAGAGCGTTACATTCACGTAGAAGTGAAGAAGCTCTACCCAGATGCTGAGCCTCCACAATTTAGCTTTATCACCACGACCGAAGCGCAACTTGTTTTTGACTATAAAAGCGCACGATGTATGTCTCACGTTTGTTTGGGATTAATCGAGGGGTGTGCTGAATATCACGGTGAATCAATTGGGGTAGAAATGACACCTCAGAATGAAGACCAAAGTGTGGTTAGGTTTAATCTCAAAGTAGAAAAGTGATATGGATCTGGCATCTGCCCAAGAGAAAAAACTGAAACGTCAAATAGCAGCACGGAAAGCGGCTGAAGCCTTGTTGGAGCAAAAGAGTCTCGAACTGTTTGAGGCCAATCAACAGCTTGAACTTGCGTTGCGCCAATTAGAAAAGCGTTCAAATGCGAATATTCGACGGATCGAATTCCAAGAACAAATCGACAACCTGTTGATTGATTTCGGACGCGCGTTTCTGAGGAGTGATCTCGATGACGTGATGTTGTCCCAATTGACGGCGAGTGTAACTAACAGTTATCTAATTGAAGCCAGTCGCTTGGTGTTACCCCCCAATCTAATCCCTCAGTTACAAACCCATGACTATGGTGATGAAACAGTCGAGGTAATAGAGAAAGACATTCAAGAACCTCATTGGCAAGGTTGCTTGCTTACCGTGCCATTAGAGGTCGAAAAAGTGATTGTGGGCGCGTTAATCGTTCAGGTCAGGTTGTTAGATCAAGACTACGAATTCATCCAAAGCCAACTGTTGTTAGTGACGGACCTTATCTGCAGTGCGTTAACTCATCAACTTGCGATTAACCGAAATATTGAATCACGTAAACGAGCGGAAGAGTCCGAAAGGGCAACGCGTGACTTTGTCGCCATGATTAACCATGAATTGAGAACCCCACTCAATGGTCTTCTTGGTAGTGCGGAGTTGATAAGCGACACCGAACTGAGCAGTTCTCAACGTGAGATCGTGAATAACTTGAGCCAATCCGGTGAGTTTCTTAGAACCATCATTAATGACCTTCTTGATTACAGTAAAATCAATGCGGGTATGCTGGAATTAATTCCCAAAACATTTGCACTCCAAGATTTGAAAAATACCATTGATAGTATTTTTACCAATCGAGCGATTGAAAAGCAGATCCAGTTTGATGTCAATGTAACCGATGGGGTACCCAGTCACTTCTACGGTGACTTAGAGCGTATTACTCAATTGTTCGTGAACTTAATCGGCAATGCAATTAAATTCACCGATCAAGGCCATGTGAGCGTAGAGATAAAATGGCTTAACGACCAATTTATTTTTTCTGTTGAGGATAGTGGCGTTGGTATTGCTCAATCTGCTATTAAGACACTGTTTGAACCTTTTACACAGGCCGATAACTCAAGTAGCCGAAATTACGAAGGGACAGGGCTTGGTTTAGCGATTTGTCGCAAGCTAGCTGCGTTAATGAGGGGAGACATTAAGGTAAGCAGTATTGTTGGTTCGGGTACGACATTTACAATTTCACTCCCTCTTCAAGTTGTCGATACACTGGCTGAGCGCGATAGTGTCGCCAAAGGTTTTGAGTCTGAGGTTGAATTGACATTGCTTAAAGTGCTGGTGGTTGATGATATTAAGATGAACCAGATCATCATCCAACAAATGCTACGCAAATACGAAATAGAGCCAGCGATTGCCGGTAATGGTATAGAAGGTTTGGAATTAGCGTCGAATAATGAGTATGACATTGTGTTTATGGATTGCCGGATGCCAGTCATGGATGGTTTTGAAGCGACGAAGAAACTGCGAAGTTCAGGATATAGCCAACCAATTATTGCATTAACCGCTGGTACGACAAAAGAAGAGCGAGAGTTGTGTATTGAATCTGGTATGGACGATATATTGAGTAAACCCTATACCGCTAACGACTTAGTGATAATGCTGAATAAGTGGGGCTAATAAATATCATTGCCTTTGTAGTGAGTGAATATGCAACGTTATTGATTTGTCTCTAATGTCTTGAGTATATTGTCAATGTAACAAGTGAGCTGACAATGCTATACGTTCACTTACTTTATTGGTCGCTTTTATTAATTATATTAAGGAGGTTTGAAAAACTATAAAAATGGATTCGATATGAAAAAAATGATAGTGACGCTTGCTCTAATTGCACCTTTATCTGCAGTGGCTGCACAAAAAGACCCAAATGGTTTCTATATCGGAGTAGGAGCTGGTTCAACTGAACTTGATGATGGTGGTTTTGGTAAGGCCATAACTCGCAAAACCACAACAACTGAAACTGAATCACCTTCTTATAAACTCATTGCCGGTTATCAGATCAACCGTATTATTGGTATCGAAGGCCAATATACTAAATATGGAACGTCTACAACAAAAGTAGGCAGTTCAAAAGCATTCACAACAGATTTTAGTTCAATTAGCGTTGCTGCGAATGTTGGTTATACGTTCGATATTGGTCTTCGACCTTATGCACTTTTAGGTTATAGCTTTTTAAATTCAGAAATTGAAAACAGTGGTAATAATAAATACTTTGCGACTAAGTCATCAACCGTATCTGGTATAAAAATGGGGGTGGGCGTAGAGTATGCAATTCCTGCTGCACCAGCTCTAGCATTACGTGCAGGTATTGATTGGGAAGCAGCTGATATCAAAGTGAAAGATGAAAAGAACAAAGAGTTATCTAACGTTCACACACTAGGCTCATTCTATTTGGCTACAACATACACCTTCTAGGCTAGTGTTATTGAAAAGCTAAGTAGGTGATTGCCCACTTAGCTTTTTTAATATTAAAGTACTTTCCAGATTGGCTTTTTAGCTGTTTTTAATAACCCGTTTTAATAACCCGTTTTAATAAATCTAGATTAAATTTATCTATCAGCCAGAACAGGCAATATTCTACTCAGCTTATCAAGAGTCTCTTGGTACTCAGAAGCACAATCACTATCAAATACTACACCTCCTCCAGCCCAAGCATAAAGCGTATTGTTTTCTGCCACTAACGTACGAATCGTAATGCTGGTGTCCATTCTGCCATTACGGCTGATATAACCAATGCTACCGCAATACGCCGAGCGACGATGAGGCTCTAGCTCCTCAATGATCTGCATCGCGCGAACTTTTGGAGCGCCGGTAATCGACCCCCCGGGAAAGCAAGCCCTTAATAGGTCATGTGCTGAATGATGGACATCAAGCTCTGCCCTTATCGTGCTCACCAAGTGGTGCACAGCAGGGAAACTCTCTATATCGAATAGCTTTGGTACATGAACCGATCCCGGCTTTGCGACTCGGCCAATATCATTACGAAGCAGGTCGACGATCATCAGGTTTTCTGCCTGATCTTTCTCAGCATTCAACAGGTCTTGAGCATTAGCGTCATCAATCATGGAATTTTCAGAACGAGGACGTGTCCCTTTGATTGGCTTGGTTTCAATGGTGCCACTATTGAGCTCTAAAAAACGCTCAGGTGAGACACTGAGAATGGTGCAGCCTGCTAAACGGATAAAACCAGAGAATGGAGCTGAGTTGTACTTCTCTAACTTTTCATAAGCGAGCCATTCACTGCCTTGGTATTGGGCATTGAAGCGCTGAGCAAGGTTTATCTGATAACAGTCACCCGACAACAAGTACTCTTGAACGCTATCGAATTTATTGGCATAACTTTGTTCAGTCATATTGGATTGCCATGGGGTGGTTAATCCAAACTTCTGATGAGTTCGTTCTGCTTGTTCTGCTTGTTGGCTTGGCGATTGTTGTTGAGTTAACCAATCCCAATGGGTATCAATGTTTTGCCCAACAAGGAACGCAGCTTTAAGCTTATGATCAACAATCACAGCCCATTCATATAATCCAACCGCCATGTCTGGTGCAGAAATATCACGCTTAGCAAGAGAGGGAAGAGCTTCTACTCGTCGCCCTAAATCGTAACTAAAATACCCTAAAGCACCACCAACGAAAGGCAGTTCAGGGTGCTCACTGATTGCGGGTAGTAATTGCTGCTGATATTGGTCGAGTAGTTCGAAAGGGTCTGACTCTGAAACCTCGCACGTCTCATTAACATTGACGGTCGTTTTTGCACCGATTGTCTCGAAGGTGGCGATGGGTTGAGCAACTAAAATGTCGTATCGACTATCGACGTGGCTTTCTGAGGCAGAGCGTAATAGCATTGCCCACGGCACGCTTTCAATATGAGAAAACAGCTGTTTAGCTAAAGTTGATTGATATTCAAGCGGCTTGATTTGGATAGAGCGAAATTCGTTGTTATTCATTTGTTTAATTTGTGACAAAGAGTTCGATCACTGCATGGCGTGTGAGAGGAAGCAAGAGTATCATAAATTGAAAATAAAATGGGTTCTTGATTAGAACGGTGCAAACTACATGGTTTAGTTTACAGCTATGCAAGCGATTGCTAAAGCAACTAAATACAGCTCAACATAATAAAAAGCTAAGCCAACTAATCCGGTTAGACAAAAACAGTCAAACCAAGACCCCACATGGAACCAGAACAATAAAGAGGCATGCAATGACGGTTATTCGTAAGCAAGATGTGATCAGCAGTGTCGCTGACGCACTTCAGTACATTTCTTATTATCACCCTTTAGACTTTGTCCAAGCCCTAGAAAAAGCGTACGAGAAAGAAGAGAGCCAAGCAGCTAAAGATGCTATTGCTCAGATTCTTATCAACTCACGCATGTCTGCGGAAGGCCATCGTCCAATTTGTCAGGATACGGGTATTGTTACTTGTTTCGTGAACATCGGTATGGATGTTAGGTGGGAAACGGATCAAACAGTACAACAGATGGTTGATGAAGGCGTTCGTCAAGCTTACAACAATCCAGATAACCCATTGCGTGCATCTGTCCTAATGGATCCTGCAGGTAAGCGTATTAATACCAAAGACAACACACCAGCGGTTGTTCACATTAATATGGTTCCTGGCAACAAAGTTGAAATTCAAATCGCAGCAAAAGGCGGCGGTTCTGAGAACAAAACCAAGATGGTTATGCTGAACCCTTCTGATGATATTGCAGAATGGGTAGAGAAGACGCTACCAACAATGGGTGCGGGCTGGTGTCCACCGGGCATGCTAGGCATAGGCATTGGTGGTACGGCTGAGAAAGCCGCGGTACTCGCTAAAGAATCTCTGATGGAACACATCGATATCCAAGAGCTTATCGACAAAGGCCCAGAGAACGCAGAAGAAGAGCTTCGTTTAGATATATTCAACCGTGTAAACAAACTGGGCATTGGCGCACAAGGTCTTGGCGGTCTAACGACTGTGGTTGACGTGAAAATCAAAACAGCACCAACGCACGCAGCCTCTAAGCCTGTTTGCTTGATCCCGAACTGTGCGGCAACGCGTCACGTACACTTCACTCTAGACGGCAGCGGCCCTGCAGAGCTAACACCACCTAAGTTAGAAGAGTGGCCAGATATAACTTGGGAAGCAGGCGCAAATACACGCCGTGTTAACCTTGATGAAATTACTAAAGAAGACGTTCAAGATTGGAAGACCGGCGAAACGGTTCTTCTATCAGGAAAGATCTTAACGGGTCGTGATGCAGCGCATAAGCGTATTCAAGGCATGCTTGAAAGTGGTGAAGGTTTACCAGAAGGCGTCGACCTGAAAGGTAAGTTCATTTACTACGTTGGCCCTGTTGATGCTGTGGGTGATGAAGCGGTAGGTCCTGCTGGCCCGACAACGTCTACTCGTATGGATAAGTTCACCGACATGATGCTAGAAGAAACTGGCATTATGGGCATGATTGGTAAAGCAGAACGTGGCCCTGCGACCGTTGAATCAATCAAACAACATAAGTCAGTTTACCTAATGGCGGTTGGTGGTGCGGCTTATTTAGTCGCGAAAGCCATTAAAAAAGCACGTGTGGTTGCGTTTGAAGATCTCGGTATGGAAGCGATCTACGAGTTTGAAGTTGAAGATATGCCGGTAACGGTTGCGGTTGACTCTAATGGCGTGAACGCGCACCAGATCGGCCCTGACACGTGGAAAGTGAAAATTGCTGAAGCTGAAAAGCATAATTAACCGACGCCAAAAAATTGTAATTGTCGCTAACTTCAGCGTTTGAATTGCAAATCTTGACAGAAAGTTGAAGACAAAAGTGCAGCATTATTTGCACTTTTGTCTTATTATCAATGATATAGTGATAAACACATAGTTTGATATAAGAACATAGGAGAGAGGAATGCCTCGTTTTATTCAGATCCTACAGATTATCTTGGCAGTGGTGATTGGTGCTTTTGTTGGTTACGACCTGATCTTGAAAGGGATCAGTATCTTTGATAATAAATACGTGACGATTACTTGTGCACTTTGGCTAATCGCAGAGATTGCACTGTTTGTTATCTACAAGTTGATTGAAGACGATTAAGAGTCAGATATCGCAGACAAATTCTAAAGCCCCTGATTATGAATGTAGTCAGGGGCTTTTATTCATCTAGCATTAAGAATGGGTATTGCATACTCACCACTATTAGTAAAAGAACAAGCAAAAGAAAAAGCAAAAGCATACAAACAACCCTAATAGGGAAAGAACATAGGCTAGCCTATCTATTATCATAACCGACTGGCCTAATTATCACGGAGTCGTTCAAATGAAACACCTAACTCAAGAAATGAGTGACTTTATAAGCAGAGGAACGGATTCTCACATTCGAGTAGCGGTCACGGGGCTTTCTCGTGCGGGTAAGACAGCATTCATTACTTCGCTGGTTAATCAGCTTCTTCATACGTCTACCCACAAAAATCTGCCTCTACTTGCATCGGCGAGAGATGGCAGAATTATTGGCGCAAAGCGCATCCCGCAACAAAACATGATGATCCCACGCTTCTCTTATGATGAAGCGATGGAGTCGTTGAATGCACAGCCCCCAGAATGGCCAGTGCCAACGCGTGATGTCAGTGAAATTCGTCTAGCAATCAAATATAAGCCTGCGAAGGGCGCGAAAAAGCTGCTGAGTAAAAACAGCACCCTTTATCTCGATATTGTCGATTATCCAGGTGAATGGTTGCTTGATTTGCCGTTACTGGATATGGACTTTGATACCTGGAGCCAATCTCAGTTTGCCGCGTTGAAAGGCGACAGAGAAACTTACTCGCAACAGTGGAACGCCATGCGTGGTGATATCGATTTGCTAGCAGAAGCGGACGAAAAGAAACTGGTCGCGATTGCCGATAGCTACACCCAGTACCTTCATACTTGTAAAAGTAACGGGTTGCACTGGGTACAACCGGGTCGATTCGTATTGCCGGGTGAGCTTGAAGGCGCGCCTGTGCTGCAATTTTTCCCGTGCGCTGCTCCCGAGGGTAAGTTCTCAAAAACCAGCAACTATGCGGTTTTAAAAGCGCGTTATGAAGAGTATCAACAGAAAGTCGTAAAGGCGTTCTATAAGAATCACTTTGCCACGTTCGACAGACAAATCGTGCTGGTGGATTGCTTACAACCACTTAACGCAGGCTATGACTCTTTCATGGACATGCGTGGTGCGTTAGAACAGTTATTGAAGAGCTTTAAGTACGGGCGAAGCAATATGCTAAGACGCTTGTTTGCGCCGAAGATTGACAAGATCTTGTTTGCTGCCACTAAGGCTGACCATGTGACACCGGATCAACATCCGAACTTGGTATCGCTGTTACAGCAAATGGTACACCCTGCTTGGCAACAGGCGGCGTTTGAACACATCGACATGAGTTGCATGAGCATTGCGTCTATTCAAGCGACCAACGCGGGTTATATCTCGTCAGGCTCAGACAATGTTCCGGCGTTGCAAGGTGTGACTTTGGATAATGTCCCTCAAACCATGTATCCGGGAGAGGTGCCGCGTAAACTGCCAAACAAACAGTATTGGGAAACCAACCAGTTTGATTTTACGAGCTTTAGGCCGATGGAGCAGCACTCTGACGAGCCTTGTCAGCATCTGAGAGTCGACAAGGTTTTAGATTATCTCATTGGCGACAAGTTGAAGTAATTGAGGTAATCAAAATGAGTGAATTAAAAACGAAACAGGTCTTTGATGAACCTTTAAAGACCTCGTTCGATGAGCCGGATAAGAATGAAGTTACCCCAGATTTGGGTGCTCAAAAGTTATTCACGGAACAAGAGAAGTTTGTGCCCGTTGCACCACAAGTGGAAACCGACCTTGATGGAGACGCTGAGCTGCAATTGGAACAAGTGATTCGACCGAGCAAAAAGAAGAAGTGGTTTGGAACGGGCTTACTTGTCGCTTTCTCTGGCCTAGTCGGATGGCAGGCGATTGACTCTGTCATTGCAGCTATTCAAACCGCTGACTGGCTAGCTTTAGGTTGGGCAGGTTTCATCGCTGCCATTGCTTCATTAGGTTTAGGCGCAATAGGCAAAGAGTTGTGGAAGCTGCGTTCGCTGAAAGATCATTTCAGTGTACAAGAGCAGAGTGAAGAGCTGTTACAAAGCCAGAGTGTTGGTAAAGGCAAAGCATTCTGTGAAAACATTGCCAAGCAGGGCGGTATTATTGCTGAGTCACCTTCGTACGATAAGTGGCGAAACAGCATTAACCCAGCACACAGTGATGCAGAAGTGTTGGATATGTACGATGCGTTGGTTGTTGCTCAGCAAGATAAAGTGGCAACTCAAATCGTCACTAAGTTCTCGACCGAATCGGCGGCTTTGGTTGCAGTGAGTCCATTGGCTGCTGCTGATATGTTGCTGGTGGCGTGGCGTAATTTCACCATGATAGACAAACTTGCTGATGTGTATGGCATTGAGCTTGGCTACTGGTCTCGTATAAAGCTATTTAAACTGGTGTTAATCAACATGGCCGCTGCAGGAGCCAGTGAACTCGCGATTGATGCGAGTATGGACCTCGTCTCGATGGATCTTGCAGGCAAAGTCTCAGCTCGAGCAGGGCAGGGCCTAGGTGTCGGTATCCTCACTGCGAGACTGGGCTTAAAAGCCATGACATTGCTGCGTCCTATGCCTTGGCATAATGAGCGAAAAGTAAAACTCTCCGACCTTCGCAAAGCCGTTCTTTCTGAAATAAAGCGCATTACCTTAAAGTAAAGCGAAGTGCTTAAAATTGAAATGTAGGAAATAAAGCGAATTACCTTCCTATAAAGTCTATATACACAAGGAAGTTGAGTGATTTGCGAGCGAAGAGTAAACATATGTTTACTCTTCTTCTTGACTGAACTTAGAGCTTAATTCACACTACTGTCAACTTATCCTGACACCTATAATAGGACTATTTGTGCGTCTTGAAGTATTGTGTGAAGACAGACTCGGCTTAACGCGTGAGTTGCTCGATATCTTGGCCTCAAAAAGCATTGATTTAAGAGGAATCGAAATTGATGTTAAAGGTATTATTTACCTAAATTGCCCGGATATTAATTTTGATGCTTTTAGTGAACTTATGGCTGAAATTCGCCGAATTTCAGGTGTGAAGGATGTACGTAAAATCCAGTTTATGCCAAGCGAAAGGCATAACACAGAACTGATTGCCCTGCTGGCAAACCTACCTGATCCTGTGATTGCGATTGACCTTAAAGGCTCAGTCGACATGGCAAACCACGCTGCATTGAACCTTTTCAACAAACAAGAAGAAGAAGTGATCGGTGAGCCACTAGCGACGTTCGTTCCTAGCTTCAACTTCGCTCGTTGGATTGAAGGCGATGTAACGCGTCACCGTGAAGTCGTGGTGCTAGATGGTCTAGATTTCTCTATTGAAATTCTGCCTATTTATCTAGGTGGTGATGTCAACGAGGCGGTACTGGCGAGTGCAGTAATGACGATTCGTTCTTGTAACCAAGAAATGAACGCGCCAGACGCCATCCCTGAACAGAATAACCTAGGTTTTGAACACTTTGTTGGTGTCTCTAATCGCCATAAAGCCTTGATCAGTCAAGCTAAGAAACTGGCCATGCTGGATCAACCTCTGCTTATTGAAGGGGATACAGGTACGGGTAAAGAGATGCTGGCGAAATCGTGTCATAACCGTTCAAATCGATCTTCTTTTCCATTTTTGATTCTAAGCTGTGCATCAATGCCTGATGACGTAGCAGAAACGGAATTGTTTGGACATGCACCGGGCTCATTCAACCATGAGCAAGGTCATAAAGGCATCTTTGAACAAGCGAATGGCGGTACGGTATTCTTAGATGAAATCGGCGAAATGAGCCCGCATCTACAAATCAAACTGCTGCGTTTCCTACAAGATGGTTCATTCCGTCGTGTTGGTGAAGAAGAAGAGATGCACGCGGATGTTCGTATTATCGCATCGACGCGCCATCGCCTTTCTGAATTAGCCGACTCGGGCTCGTTTCGTGAAGATCTGTTCTACCGCTTGAACGTACTGACTTTGTCGATTCCTGCTTTGCGTGAACGTTCAAACGATGTTGCGCCATTACTGGAGCTATTCGTTGCAAAGTACGCACAGCAGTTAGGTATGTTGAAACCAAAGTTGACTCAAGAACTAATCGATCAATTAGGCAACTACCAATGGCCGGGCAATATTCGTCAGTTAGACAACATGGTTCTACGTGCACTAACAGAGTTGGATTCAGATACGTTAACGGTTGAGCAATTCCACCTGCCACAGCTTGACACTATGACTGCTGGAATGGCGAATTTAAGCTTAGACGGCTCGCTTGACGAGATCATGAAAGACTATGAATCTCAGATTTTAGAGAAGCTTTATCAGTCATTCCCATCAAGCCGTAAGCTTGCTAAACGTTTGAATGTATCTCACACCTCAATTGCGAATAAGCTTCGTGATTACGGTATCAGAAAGAGCTGATGATATTAGACTGCTAAATTCGGTAAGAGTGAGGCGGTAACGAAAAAGAGACAAAAGAATAAGAACAAGATTATGGAAGATTCGAGTACGCAGCAACGTATTGATAAACGTGATGGCAACCTAATTTTACGAACGGCTGAGATCTATGATGCGAGCATGATCAGTGAGTACTTTCAGGTGAACAGAGAGTACCTTAAGCCTTGGGAACCGACCCGAGAGGATGCGTTCTTTGACAGAGCGGATTGGGCTCAACGGCTGATTAAGTTAAACGAACTCCATAAATTGGGGCTAGGCTATTATTGCTTGTTGATTAATGCCGATTCAAATGAAATGTTAGGTACCATATCGTTCAGTAATTTGTCTCGTTTCCCGTTCTACGCTTGTAATGTCGGTTACTCATTGGCGCAAAGTGCACAGGGCCACGGTTACATGCGCAGAGGCTTGAGCATGGCTAAAGACTACATGTTTGATGTGCAGAACATGCACCGCTTAATGGCGGGCTATATGCCTCACAACGAACGAAGTGCGGGTGTATTAGAGCATCTTGGTTTTGTTCGAGAAGGTTTTGCCAAAGATTACCTACAGATTAACGGTAAATGGGAAGATCACGTGTTGACGGCACTGGTAAACCCAAACTGGCAAGATAAACGCTCCGTGTGAGTGTCAAACATTGAATTTAGATACAGCGGAGAACATAAATAAAATGAAGTCATCGCTGTATCGAAAGAACATATAGGCATGGTAAGCCCATAAGCCTGAGAAGATATTTGAGGAATTTTGATGTCATATACAACTTTGGAAGAATACCAAAGAAAATGGATTTTCACTCACCAGTCAATGCCACTACCCGCTGAAGATTTGGAAAAGATAAAACCAATGACACAGGCAAGGGCATCTCAGTTTTGGAAAGAGAACGTGAGCCCTCAAAGCCCGGATGCAGAAAGACTAAGTTCGCAAGATTGGCCAAGCAAAGCGTCGAACTGGAATGAAGAGATCAGCTGGATGGCAAATTGGGAAGCCGATGAACCTGAAATGCCAGAAGAAATCCTTAACTTCATTGATTGGCAAGATGACGTAACTGTTTATTTTTGCTATGAAAAATACAATGTACTTGAAACCAAATGGTCGGTTTTCAAGAAGCATTGGAAAAACTTTTTGTTCTACGATGATGGCCCGATTCTACTAGGTCGCCGCCGTTCAGAAGCACTTTGGTTTGCTACAAATGGTACCGTTAAAATTGGCAACCGTGCTTAAGTTCGGTGTGATTTAATCGAGCGAGTGTTGACGATCCGATCAACAGATAGACAGACAAAAAGCGAGCATTGAGCTCGCTTTTTTTATGCCTAACGATCTTCGAAGATCACCGGGAGGAAACGATTATTTTACCTCAGCTGAGGATGACTATTTTTACAGACATAGAGGCAGTTAAATTTCGAAATTGAGATCGCTATCTCATTGGCTTAGTTGAAGTTTTGTGGGGTTGAGCTATCTTTATATTACTGCCTTAGTGGAGGTGAAGTATTATGATTTGGGATACTCTCGAACGTGTAAATAAACTTCGCAAGGAAGCAATGGAAGATCCAGAGTTTTTGGATTCAGCAAAAATGCATGAGGAATGGCTTTTAAGCGAAACTCATAATCAATTGAACCAAGGAGCTAAAGAGAAGAAACCGAAAAAGTTATCTGATATTTATGAAAATACGGATTTTCCTATCAACCCAACAGGTACGAAACATTAACAATGATGAACTGCAATACGGCTAAGGCTCTTAACCAAGATGCGATAAGTCGACTAAACATACCAGCCTTAAGCCACCAATAAAAAAGCCACTTTCAACGAATCGAAAGTGGCTTTTTCTTTTCTCGTTAGCTTCTTTACTCATTAACAACTAAAGCTAATCGTTTTTAAACCTAGTTATTAATCAGGCTTAACCCGCTTGGTAATGCATCACCAAATACGCGTTTAGACTCGCTCTCAGAAAGTTCAGTGACTTCACTCACTAGCGTTAGCCATGAATCAGGTACCTTGCTTTGCTTTAATTTATCAAGAACTTGAGCACGGTAGTCATCAGAGATATCGAACTGACGGTCACCCGTCTTACGGCAAATCATCACTGCCGCGAAAGCAATCATCTGCTCTTTCTGCCAATTCTGGTCAAGCAGCTTTGGTAACCACTGTTCTGCTTGCTCTCTTGGAATGACGCTGTGTTGGCTTCCGTATAAAGGTGTACGAGACGCTAAGCGACCCAGAGCCCACCAGTGAGCCTGTTCGAACTGATTATGGTTAATTGCTTTGCTCAAGAACCATGTAGCCAATAGAACTTTATCTTCCACCTCGAGTTGCTCAAGGGACGCTGCCAATCTCACCATGGCCTCATAGCCATTGTCTTGCGCATCTTTCGCTGTCTTAGGGTTCTTCATTGCACCTGGGTGAAGGTACTTCGCGATATCAGCCAAGATGGTTTCTTGCTGTTCTTGATTCAGGCCACCCGCAACACGACGCCAGAATACCCACCAGTCCGTCCAACCTTGGTGGTTCTGGAACTGAATGTTTTGTTGGTAAAGGCCCCAAATTTGTTCGATACGCCATGAGTCAGTCGGATCGCCAAAGCCTGGACGCAGCGAGTAACCCGCCAAACGCAGCCAGTTCTTCTCGTGTGCTTCTGAACGACGACGGCGTTTACGACCTAATGAAAAGGTATCAAACAGATGGCGAAGGGTCGTGAAGTCCCATTCATCACGCTTACCGAGTCGTTTCTCAAGATCTTTCGATAGTGTTTTGATCTCTTTCGATTCAGCACTCTTCTTGTTGCCGCTGTACAGACGAGAAATCAATTCCTTACATTCATCCAGCCTTGGGTGAAGTTTAGCGGTATCAGACTCATCGCCTTGCTTGTTTCTGACTTCAAACTCGAGCAACCAACGTTTAGAGTCATCTTCTGTACTCACACACTCCATTTTCAGTGTGCCGACTTCTGTTAATTGACACGCGAGCAATACTTCGACACGTTCTTTTTGGTTGGCTTGGAGCTCTGCAGTACCTGAACCTTCCAGTGTTGAAATATACGGTGGAAGAGGGGAGAACAAGTCAGCGTCGACATTGACCATCACACCATTTTGAATAGCGGTGTCATGAGCAATTTGATCGTGGGTTGAAGTCAGTAGATTAAATCGTACTGGCTCACCTAAAGTCAGCGAGAAACGACGGCTGTTTAAGCGTATCTCTTGGCCTTCTTCAGTACCTTTGGCAAGCAGACAAAGCGCTTTGCCCATCTTGTTCTTCTCTTGTAGATGCAAGAAGTAAGAACGAGCGGCACCGCCACCGATTTTCAGTTGTGCACCACGGCGTGCTTTACCAAAAGCTACAGCACCAAGGGCTACAGACCAGTCAGGGTGAGGGTTATCTAAGACGGTGATTGGTGCACCGTTCCAATTGCCAAGTAACTGAGTAATTCGCTCTGTTACCAGTTCACTGTTGAACACACCACCATTGAGTAGCACACCAACAGGAATTGCAGGTTTGGTATCATCAAACTCAACAGAGTCTGACTTTTCCAATGCGGCTTTAGATACTTGCTGGTGGGTCGCTAGGAATTCGGCAACGTGCTTACTTACAGCAGGGTCAGCAGCGTAGGGCAGGCCGAACTCAACCACCGCGCTGCGGCGTTTGTCTGGCACTTCAGTGAATTCAGAAAGTGGGAAGAAACCTTCCAGAGCAATCTGATGAACTTCTTGTTTGGTTAAACCAATACTCTTGGTACCACCAAGCAGTTTTGAACCACTGCCCAGCATGGTGATCTTTACATCGTCTGGCGCATCAGCAGAAAGCAGGCTCTCTTTTGCGGCGCGAGTCTGCTGAATAAGCTTGGTTAGGCTAGACGCATTCAGCTTTTTGTTTTGATTGAAGCGTTGCTCTGCAAGGTGAGCAAGGGCCAAATCGAGGTTATCGCCCCCTAGCATCAAGTGTTCGCCGACCCCGATACGGTCGAGTGCGAGCTCTTGGTCATCGCTATTGCTTGAGTTGAAGCTAGCTTCGATCAAACTTAAATCGGTAGTACCGCCACCAACATCACACACTAGAATCAGCGGGATCTGTTGAAGTTCATCTGCAGCGGTTTGTTGGTGGCGTGCATACCAGTCATAACAAACGGCTTGAGGTTCTTCGAGCAATAGAATCTTACCTAAGCCAGCCAGAGCAGCGGCTTCGAGTGTCAGCTTACGTGCTGTCTCATCGAATGAAGCAGGAACGGTGACTACAACGTCTTGGTCTTCAAGCTTATTGCTTGGATTACGGTAGTTCCATGCTTGACGGATGTGGTTCAGGTAGCTTGCACTTGCGACAACAGGAGACACCTTATCGACGTCAGTTGCGCCTGCCCAAGGAAGAATGTCGGAGTTACGATCAACCGCTTGGTGAGATAACCAGCTCTTAGCACTGGATACTTGGCGGCCTTCAACTTTTGCGCCCAGTTCGCGAGCCCACTCACCAACGATGACGTTTTGAATATCGCCTTCAACTAAGTTCGGTTCCCAAGGCATGGTGAGATCGGAAGGGGAGATCTGACCTTGTGCGGGATGATAACGAAATGATGGAAGTAGCGGCTTGCGAACCACTTCACCGGGGCCGATGAGTTGGTCAATATCGAAAAGAGAAACGGGAGCATGTTGTAGGTCGTCGTTGATTTCACAGTAGGCAACCACAGTGTTGGTTGTGCCTAAGTCAATGCCGACTAAAAAACGAGGAGATGCCATACAAAACCTTATTCTGCCAAAGTGATGACCAGTTAATGGATAGTCTTGGTCTTATTATTGTCTTTGGAATGCTTTTAATACAGGGCTAGGGAATCGCATTGATAAAGTAACGGCACCCGTTAAGGTGCCGTTGATTCATTATGCTTGTTCGTTTGAGTCGCTATTCGAGTCTTCACGAACGTCGAACTCAACGTGCCATTTCTGACCATTGTCAGTGGCTATCGCTTCTAGGTATAACGTGCCTAATTCAGTAACACGAGACGCCAAAGTCACCGGAACCACTTCACCTTCGCGACGACCTTCAGAAACAGGCAGTGTCACTTGGATTTCAGGAAGCTCATCAAGATCTTCTGGAGCCCAGTGATCAAGGTGCGTACCTGCTTGGTCTTCACGACGTGTTGTTGAACCGAAGAATTGGAAGTGTACTGGCTGGCCAATCACTAGACCAAACTCTTGACTCGGAACTTGAACGCTTGAGCCTTCTTCCATGCCAAACGGTGCAACACACAGTGCTTCCATTGGAGGAGCCATACCTGGGATAGCTGGCATCGCGCTTTCAATTCCTACGTAATAAGAAGAAGCGATACCACCGCGGATACGAACGCCTTGGCCACGACGAACTGCGCCGTAGTATGAAGCGCCACTTGCAACCGCTAGGTCTAAGTCTAGGCCTGAAAGCTGTTTAGCGAATTCTGCGTCTGCATTAATTAGCCATTCATTGATCGTGTCTGAAAGACGATCAGCAAGTAGGTTAGATTTTAGAACACCACCATTGAACAGTACCGCTGTTGGTTTGATGAAGTCTGCTGCTGGCGCTTCTGGCCCTTGCGCTTCTGTACCGGGCATACCGGGCATGTTTGCAAACGGGTTGAAATCTTGTTGAGCGGCTTCGCTATTTCCAGAAAGCGCATTGGCTTGCTTAGAAAGGAATGCAGCAATATGACGAGTAATACCCGCATCTTGAGCGTAAGGCAGACCCATTTGAGTCAGTGCACCACGAGTTTTCTGTACTGGGTGATCCGTTACAGCGACTTGTGGGAAGAAGCCATCAACCAATGTTTGTTGTACTTCTTGCTGAGTCAGTTCTGTTTTCAGTGTTGCGCCAAGTAGCTTAGAGCCACGGCTTGGAACAACGATCGGCACAGATTGGAGTTCTGCATCGTTTAGCAATGCTTCTTTCGCATCACGACATGCATGAGTCATCGCTTGAACCTGCCAAGGAGCCAGTTCTTTGCCTTCTTGAGCCAGCTTCATTTTCAGGCGGTAAGCGAGCGCTAAGTCCATGTTGTCGCCGCCAAGTAGGATATGTTCACCTACTGCGATACGGTTCAGACTTAGGTTGCCTTCATCTTGTGTTACTTCAACCAACGAAAGGTCAGTCGTCCCACCACCGATATCGACAACAAGAACGATGTCACCAACGTTCACTTCATCGCGCCAAGTATCGTTGCTGTTATCAATCCAGCTGTAAAGAGCTGCTTGTGGCTCTTCAAGAAGCGTTAGGTGAGTAAAACCAACATTACGCGCAGCTTCAGCCGTTAGGTCTCGAGCCGCAGGATCAAACGAAGCTGGAACGGTGATCGTTACATCTTGGTCTGCCAGTTTGTGTTCTGGGTTAGCGTGGTTCCAAGCATCTTTAAGGTGCTCAAGGTACAACTCAGTTGTCTTAAGCGGAGATACCTTTTCAACTTCTTCAGGGCTGCCTGCTGGAAGGAACGCATCACGACGGTTAACACCACCGTGGCATAGCCAAGATTTTGCACTTGCGACCAAACGGATAGGGGTTTTCGAACCTAGGTTACGAGCAATCGCACCGACTAGCGCTTTAGGTTCAGAAGACCAAGGAAGAACGCGAGAGCCCGCATTCATTTCATGTTCGTGCGGCTGGTATAGGAACGAGCCAAGTTGGCTGCGAGTTTCTACGGTACCTGGAGCCGTCAATTGAGGGATTGGCATCACCTCTACACGAGCATCTTCATTGCTTGTGTCGATGTAAGACAAAACGCAGTGTGTAGTACCTAAATCGATACCGACACTGAACTTAGGCGCTTGCTGTTGCTCTTGAGAAGATAGCTCTTGTGAATGCGTCTGTGCAGATGACTCGTGTGATGATGGCTGAGTTTGGTGTTCCATTATAGCTCCACCTCTGCCGGTGCAATCACAGATGCATCGTAGTTCTCAGCAAGCTTAGGCAGGTTCATGTCAGTTGCTTTCCAACCTTTGTGAACCAATGTGCCATTGAACGGTGCATTGCCCGTTACGTTGCCTGTTAGGCGAATTTCTTGAGGGTTGAAACCTTCAACAACCGTGATGCGCGTTTCTTCATCTTCAGTACGGATGTGAGAAAGCGTCACGTAATCAGCTAACACTTTTTTACCGCCAGTGTGAATTACACGTGCTGCTGCGCCAACTTCTTCGTCAGAGAATGACGTTAGGTCTTCTTTTAGGAAGTCAATTAAACGAGCTTCTTGCTGCATGATAGACAGTAGCTGCATTGCAGAATCTGTTGGTGCTGTTGCCAGCTTAGATTCAACTTCTACGATTTTTTCGATTACACGTTCAACTTCAACAACTTTCTCTACTTCGACAATTTTCTCAACTGGCTTTTCAACTTCAACGATCTTTTCTACTGGCTTTTCTACGACTTTCTCAACCACTTGGGTTTTACGAGAAACGGCAATAAGCAGTAGTAAAACGCTTGATGCAGTTAGGCCTGCGTGAAGCATATCAAACGTTTGTGGGATTAGGTTCAAATCAACGATCATAGTGATTTCTCTTTAAAATTGATTTAACGGTATATTCGTCGGTTTAAAGGAATATACAGATTGGAAAGAAACTCGGTAGCACGAGACTGAAACGGTCGCTTTCAAGCTATAAATATGGGTGGATACTAGCATATTCAAGGCTTAAGAGGTGTATTTAATGTTTTCAAACAAGTGGCTTTTTAGTGTGTTAGCTTGAAATTTAGTCGAGATTTGTCTGGTTATTGGTCATGGGGGTCAGTAAAATTTACAAAATGCCCGTTTAATGTGACATTTAGGACTAAACATGAATGGAGCATTATTTCCGTCCGTTATATACTTTTCATTCAATAGAGCCTATTTGGAACCCGCATGCCCCAAACTACTGACCCACTAACAGGGTTGAAGAGACAAACTCTCCCGTTGGTCGTATTTTCGGTCAGTTTTTTGATTACTGTTTTGTGCTTTGTATTAGTCATGCTTAATCAAAAGCGTGCGCTGAATATGAATTTGGATAGTTTTGCTACTCACCAGACATTGAGCTTGGAAGCCTTTATAGATAATGATGTTGCATATATTGGGTCTGGTGCTAATTTTTTCTACGCAAATGACCCTGAAAATTGGGATAAGTTTGATCGCTTTGCTAAGCAAACCATAGATGATTCAAAGAGTTTAATTGCCTTGCAGTGGATGCAAAAAGTGCCCGCAGACGAGATAGCTGAGCACACGGCGAAAATGAAAGAAAAGTACCCATTCTTTAAGCTGTATACCATTCCTAAGAACCAAGCAAAAACCTATGGCTACATTTTGGATGGTCAGCCAGCTTTCGTTGCTAGCGATATTTTCCCCAATACAGAACCAAACAACAAAGTTCTTGGCTTTTACTCTTCTAGAGAGCGATTTGATCTCGTTCTAGATAATATCAAACAGACACGTAAGGCGAATATTTCAGACAAAGTTCGCTTGATACAAGATGGGCTAGATAAAGACACAAAAAAGAGTGGCATGTTGGTGTATCACCCTGTCTTTGAGGGAGAGAGTGACAACTTACTCGGCGTTGTAATTGGTGTGGTTCGCACCACATACTATTTTGAGAACTTGCTGGCTTCGACGGTTGGGGATATGAATGTTTATGTCCGCGTTAGTGATGTCGGTTTTGAAGCCGAAGATGCACCTGTCTTGTTCGAAACGAAAGGTTATGAGGGTGTGACTGGACAACATATCACCAAGAAAATCACACTCACTAACCGTGAATGGGTTGTCGACTTCAAGATAGACTCATGCATTTCGTTTAATGGTTACCTGGTGTTGGCCGGGATTGCCCTCGTGGGCACGACTATTTCACTGTTGCTTTCTTATATCGTTAAACTGCAAGTCCAAGAAAAAGTACGCCTGTATAAAATGATTGATGAAAGAACGGAAGAACTCCGTTTTCTTGCCAATCATGACAGCCTCACAGAGATTTATAATCGACGAGCCTTTAATAAGGTGCTCGATAAAGCGATACAAGGTGACAAGCCGTTTAGCTTGATTGGATTTGATGTCGATAAATTTAAAGGGATTAATGATCAATTTGGCCACCCGGCTGGTGATGCCTTACTGGTTCATGTAATTCAGTTGATTTCAGGCAGTTTGAAAGAGGGCGATCATGTCTTCCGTATGGGAGGAGATGAGTTTGGTATCATTTCGAGCGTCATTGAACACGACGCACTGGCTCGTTATTTAGAATGCATTTTAGATACGGTGAGCGAGTCTCACTGTGAGCATAAAGGCCAACTATTGAGTTGTACTCTAAGTATCGGTGCTACCATCCGCAGTAAAGAAGACATCGAAGAACTCCTTCAAAAAACCGATAGTATGCTTTACCTAAGTAAGTCAAATGGCCGAAATCGCGTTACAATTGCAGGCTAAATGAGCACTTGATGCAACTAGGGTCGAGTTCTGTATTGGGCTCATGTACAATTTGACAAAATTTTTGACGAGAGAATTAGGCGACGTATGAATCACAATCGAGTGGTATGTTTCGATTTGGAAATGTGCTGTTGGAGCGAAGACGGTGTGGGAACAACAGGCGAGATCATTGAAGTTGGTCTTGCTGAAATTGATCTAGCATCTGGCACTATCGTCAAGCGAGCACAATACTACGTTAAGCCAGAGAAAGACGAAGTCTCTCTGTTCTGCGCCGAGCTAACGGGCATAACACCTCGTAAAATCGAAAAGCAAGGTCGTCCATTAGAATCTGTCATCAAGTCGATGATTAAGAACTTCGGTGGACCAAAAAAAATCTATGCAGCGTGGGGACGTGACGACCTTATCTTACACAAAGAGTGTATTGAGAAAGGCATCGAACCTCCGTTCAGCGAGTTCTTGAATATCGCCACGCTTTATCGAGTTCAGAATCGATTGAAAGAAAAACGTATTGGTCACCGTGCTGCTCAAGAAGCGAAAAACATTGAGTGGGAAGGTCGTCAGCACTCTGGTTATGTTGACGCTTATAACTTGGCAAAGCTTGCGCTGACTATGTTGTAATCGTTTGTATTTCAGAGAGGCGCTTGGTTAAATACTGAAAGGTTAAACACTTAAAGTTAGCCTGAATCTTGTGAGTTATTAAAATGAAGAGCCACCTACTTATTAGGTGGTTTTTTTGTGCCTGTTATTTGAGGGTAATGACGATCCAAATTGAGGGCAATGACTATTCACGTTAAGGGCAATGACTATCCCAAGAAACCTAATTTCAACAAGTGGTTTATCAATAGTGAATGGCTACATCGCTTATTTTACGAGTGAATAATATTGGTTTGAAATTTAGCTTTTTAATTAATATTAAATCGCAGGTCTCGACCTTGATTGGGTAGGGTTAGGTGGTAGCGTTAGCTCACCCAAAACAAGGAGAATAGGATGAAGAACATTATTAAGTATGGATTGGCACTGGGGGCGCTAAGCGTAAGTGCGTTGGTTTCGGCACAACCCGTTGTATTGATAAATACCTTTTCAGTCGAGCCGGCCCATGAGGCCGCTACATTAACGTATTGGGAAAATGCGCGAGACGTATTGATGAAGCAACCCGGATACCTATCGACCAAACTGCACCGCTCTTTAAGCTCGGACGCGACATACCGCTTTATCAATGTCGCTGAATGGGAGAGTAAGAAGCAATTCCATGATGCAATACAAGTGATGAGAAAAGAGCTACCACCTTTAAAAATCGAAGGGGTTTCTGCTGACCCTAACTTGTATGAAATTATTCGCGACTAATCAGGAAACCACATAATGAAAACAACTCTAGGAACCTTTTTAGCTATTTTTAGCTTTCTACTTTCAGCGACTCTTTTTTCAACCCATGCCCATGCTGCGGCATACGGTGTGTCAGTCGCTTGGAAAACCGACGATGCTCAAGCGGTATTTGAGGCGATGCCTCATCAGAAAAAAGCATTTGCTAACTTAATTGACGCGGGCTTGGTACACGATATGTTCGTATCGGAAAGCTTTATCGGAGACAAGAAATTTCCGATGATTAAGTTTGTGATTGAAGCGGACAGTGAACAGCACGTTCGAGAGTTGATTGGTAACCTACCATTCCAATTTAAAGAGCTTGTCGAGGTGACTGAAATCAGAGACATCGGTAATAAGTGGTTAAACACTGACGTCGCTTTCAAAAACTACGCAGTCGAACTCGCTTGGACAGAGCCTGAGAATCAATTCATTGTCGATGAGATTATCAGCCAAGATTTACAAATGGTTGTCGATTGGAGCGCTCAAGGCGTGATTACTTCTGCTTACTTAAAACATCAAGAAATAGCTCAAGAGAAGCCAAACCAAAAAGCGATGATCAGACCCATTTACTCAATGGCAATATTGGCTAAAAACGAAGAACAAGCTCGCGGAGTTGCCAGTCAGTTGAATGCAGTAAAGTTAGGCTTCGCTGAAGTTATGATTAGTGAACTTGGATTCAAACTGGAACTATAATTTCGCTAGAACAGAATTGTGACCTCGTTTTCAGATTGCGTAACGACGAGGTCTTAATATAGGACCATGACAAGTTTAGAGTTAAACTTGGCTATGTTCATAGGTGAGTGAGTTTTCGTGACTGGCTCACCTTGTTGTTATTTTATCTTGTTACTTGCTGAGCTTATATTTGGCTTAATTATTGACTAAACTTATTACTCTTCTTTTCCATGTATGGTTTGGTATTAGCTCGACCAAATAAACACCTTTTTGATGACCTTTTATTTATGAACGCCTCGCCGAAATGAACGCCAATAGCCCTGATAAGATCACCTTAGACGCTTCGGGTATCGAATTGAATAACAATACTCTCATTAATTCGGAATCTGGTAAGCGGGTCACCTTATCCCCCTCAGAAGGTCTGATCCTTGAACATCTAGTGAAGAACAGCCCAAAAGCCGTTGGTCGAGACTTTTTACTTGAGCATTGCTGGCCGGGCAGGGTTGTGACGGGCAGTTCACTTAATGTCGCGGTTAAGAACATTCGCACGGCATTAAATTCGTTTGAGTGTGATTGCAAAATCTTAACGGTTCAAAAGGAAGGGTACAGCTTCAATGGTTTGAAACAGGTCGGTAGTTATTTATCGATGCCAACACCTACCGCTGAAGCGCATGTTGAAGCTGCGTTTTCAGATAAAGCCGCCATCGTTTCAGAGAAAGCAGGCATCGTTTCAGAGAAAACCACCATCGTTGATGAGTTAACATCACCGCCACCGTTTAAGCCTTCAGGCATGAGCCAACAAGCTGGGCAATCAAAGCAACAGGATCCACAATCACGTCAGTTCAAGGCGAAGCACTTTATCGTTCGTCACCAATCTCGTATTGCCGGAATTGTAGTCAGCGCGCTTCTTCTCGTGCTGTTTTATCAGTTCGTTTTTTTTATGGATAAAACGAGCTATCGTGGCATGGATGTTTATCACGACAGTTTGAATTTTGATCAAGAATTATTAACCGAACTCAATACCGTCTCAGAACTCGGTGTTGATTCGCTTTATCTGCATCGCATCGGAGTTGGGTGCCAGAATATCCAAGCCGTCGCATTGATAAACGGGCGCTGGAAAGAGATGAGTCACCAGTTTAAATCTTTGTCTTGCGATGACGATAATGACGATGAGCGAGGGTGAGTGATATGAATCGTAAGTTTTGGATGCCTATCTTACTCACGTTTTTTGTGATTCTAAATGTAGGCTTAATTTCTGGGCTCGCAACCAAAAGTACTTATAAATTTTCCGCAGAATACCCGATGGTAGGCTGGGAAAAAATATCACTTCGATTGGAAAATGGTCGAGTCAAAATGCAGTACATTGGTTACGATATCGATGGGAATATCGCTCAAACTAAGCAGATGTTTGGCGTGTTCTTGCGCTGGGGGAATCATTACTACTTTTATCAATTGGATCAAGATCAGGCCCAAGATAAGCAGACATTCAATATCAAGCACTTATACATTCAACAAACACAAGGCAAGCGCAGTGTGTTGGTATCAAATCAGCGCGGCCTTTATGTCACTAAGAAGGGCACGCCGTTAGAGCTCAAAGGCATCATGCATGGCGACCGTTTACGTTGATCCAGTCACTAAACGTGAGTATCGAGCCTTTGGTTAGCTTTTACCGATGACGTTCAGCTTAGTTTTGATAAAGTCACTGTGGTCAACGTAGAGCAGTTCTGCGGTTTTACGGATCACTGAATCTTCAAGTGGGTCAATCTCTCCATCCGCATGCGCGACTTCCCACATAGCTTTGATTAATTCTATGCGAACCGGCTGCGAAAGCTCTCGCAGTTGAGAAGTGAAATCGTACAGAGAAACAGATTGTTCAACTTGAGGCTCAGCTTGTGTTAATAAAGCTTTTGATTCTTCTTCGGTTATGTTCAGTAAACGCTGAAGTAAGTGCAGTTTGGCTTGTTGCTCTGATTCGTTGATCGCGTGGTCTGCACCAGCGACTTCGCATAACAAGCTGGCGATGGCTAAGTTAGGTGAGGCAGTGGGCGTTTTGCCTAAATCAGAGCCGTCAACTAATTGTTTAAATAACGAGGTAAGTGAGTTAAACATAAGAGCATTCCAGTTATGGTGAATATTATTACTATTGGGCCTACGGAGTGTGATCGCAAGCGTCTTTACTTAAAACTGACATTACGAAGAGGTCAGCAATAAGGAACACTTGTTTAGGGCGTGTTGACCTTTCGCGGTTAAACTTTGTTCGAGATAAAAGCGTTTTAATCGCGGCGAGGGGGAAGTAGCCTAGTCATTCTAAGCAAATCTCCCTCAACAAAGAGTAAAACGCTTTTTGCGGGGGCGCCCAGCCCGAACCCTTCGGGCAGCGTTTGCTGGTCATTTCTACTACGTTATCGGCTTCTCATGTAGGCTAGCTACACATCGAAGCCTCTGCCTTGTATAAATACCCAGCAACTCGCTGCAAAAATTAGCTCGAAAGGTCAACACGCCCTAGTAAGGTTCAGGAAAGCGGGTGGTTTTACCGTCACCACTTAACGTCGTAATCGCTTGCGGCTTCCCGTCGCTATCTAACCTTAACTCACCAATCGCACTTCGGTTTGAAAGGCGATAGAAGGTTTGATTGTCTGGGCTCCGCTTCTCGATCTTTAAGCGCTTTCGCTTGGTGAAATAGTTCAGAATCGAGCGCGGGCTATACAATAGTCTGTCCCACACATCACAGAATTTAAGCAGCGGCGCTGGGAATTGATTTTTAATGCCACTACAGGTGATTTGATAAATGTTCGGGCTATTTCGGCGGTATCTAAGCTTGATATCGTAAGCAAAGGAGTAGTGAACATCGCCCGAAAGCACCACGAAATTGGTCGGTGTTTTGGTATGGGTAAAGATACTGATCAGCGTATTGGCACTGCCCGGATGTGCCATCCAGTTTTCAGCGTCAATCACCAATGGCTTACCAATTGTTGTCGCCATTTTTTGTAGTGTTTCAATGAACTTAACGCCGAACATTGGCGCAGCAGAAACAATCACGACTTTATCTTGATGCATCAATTGATGTTGAAATTCAATCAAGGCCTCCCAGTCCATCAAACCTGAAGGTTTATTCATACGAGATTCCGAACGCCAGCGACGGGTTCGGGTATCCAACACAATGACTTTGGGTGAAGTATCTATTGTGTAATGCCACTCCTCAAAGCGACTCAACATCTCAATGAAGGCTCGATGCTTGTTTGGCTCGATGTCGCTAACAGAGTGAGTAGCCGCGGCATCGCCGGTTTCACTGTTCGTTTGTTCAACGTCATGCGTTTGTTTAAGAACGCGCGGTTGATCGACAAAAAGCTGTTTTGCTTGCTCGATGAATGTCTCGTCGAAGCTCTCCGGTTTATTACCCCAGCCCTGACACATCCAGTAAGCCGCAAGGCCGTTACCAATGACTTGAGTTGCGAACTGGTTTTGGTCTACGGCATGTTCCCAACCCACGGTAAGGTTCCAATCATCGGTCACATCGTGATCATCAAAGATCATGTACGTAGGGATATGTGCGAACAGACGTTGTACTTGCGGTAAGCCAGCAATGAAATCATCCATGATGACGCTTTCATCACGCCACTGTTGCTGCTCAGTCGGTGTTAATTGGCGTCCACCTTGAGTGAAGTTATTCTCAATTAAGCGCTCTCGATTGACACACTGCCACAGTGTCGGCGACCAAACTAACAGGTACATCGCGATAAACTCAGACAGCGTGACCAAGTGGTTTTCACAATCGGTAGAGCTAAAAATCGGTACGCCACGATTCGGGAAGAACTTATCGAGCATGGATTCTGAAGTGGTGTGGTGTGGCAAGTACTGATCACGTTGATATAAGTGATATTCGCTCTCAAATAAGGCGTCACTGCTGTTGATTCGGTTAACTTGCGAGTCAGTCGGTAAGCTCTCTCCCACTAGGCCAAGCAATTGAATCACTTGCTGAATAGCATCAAGTGTTGGGCCTGCCACATGGTCAGCGTAGATCTGATCGCCGCTCATCATCAGCATATCGGGTCTTTCAGCGACGGTTTGATCGGCAATCTTGTTATCGGCTGCGACTAGGCTGTCTTTGCTTGGATGATGTGGATTACGGCAAGAGCCATGAAGAATGTAATCAGCCGAGGTCGATATCTTAAACTCAACGCGAGATTTACCGTTGTAAACAAGGTGAGGTGCGAGCTCTTTTAATGAGCCTGACTCTGTGTGAACGTCATACTCTAGAGGTGTATTCGTCGGGAACTCACCTTGTAAGCGGATGAGCGTTACCCACGCATGTGTACCGATTTGAATCGAATCATGATCTTCAAGCGATGAGGTATAAAACGGCTGGTCTTGTGCTGCTTCAGAATCGTCTATTTCTTGAGTATGAAGTTCGGCTCTGCCTGTCAGAGGCGAGCTGGTGGCTAACCAAAGTACGACTTCAGTTGCAGTCGTTTTTCTTAAAATGGGTCCGGCGAGTAACAGGGGAAGAGATGATGTCGTAGAGGGTTTCAATACGGTACCTAAAATCGTTGGTGGCTAGTCGTCGTGGTGTTGTTTTGTTTCGAGCTTGTTCGTTTCAGGCTCTGTTATGTCAGGCGCGATCATTTCAGACTCAGGTGTTTCAGAACCATCTGCTTCAAGGAGTTCGATAACTTCCGAGCTAGAAAGTTCATGGCCCATTAGAAATATTGCCAATAGGGCATCGGCTTTGGTCTTGGTATCGGATGTGTCATCTAACACTTGCTCCAGTTTTTCACGAATCATAGCAATTTCGTGTTCAACAAAACCACGGCCTTCTTCATCCCCTTGATTGTCTTCAGGGGCATTATCGAACTCAAGAAATAGCATGTCGCCGTCTAGGTTGGTATTCACCAAACGCTCAGGCAACCACGCTTCACCAATAACAATATCCGGATCGGAATCTTTGGGTAAGTGATCTATAATGTTTTGTAATTCGGAGACTTTCACAATGCTTTCATTTAACCGAGAATATTCTACATTGTAACGGTCAATGCCGCTCAAACCTAAAATTAGTTAGCCGTTATGGCTAATAAATGTCTATTCAGTAACACAAAATTTATTACAAAGAGTAATTACATAAGAATGAAGCTCAAATATTTACCGACTCTCGCTTCGTCGGGCGTTGTTTTCGTCAGTAGCGTTTTCCTAAGTGCGAATGCGTGGGCCGCTGAAGAGCAAGAGTGGGGCATCGCTGCAATGTTTCGTACGGCAAGTATTCCTTACGACACGTCAGGTGGCGACCAAACGGTTAGCTCTTTTGTTCCAATGCTATTTTTCAAGAACGACTATGTGTTCATTGATGGAACTGAGATGGGTGCTTACCTTTATCAACCCGATGACGAGAAATGGTCTCTTAATGCTATCTCTCGCCTGCGCTTTATTGATATCCCTGCTTCTGAGCAGAATGAAATTGAAGGTGATACGGCGGACTTTGGTGCTCAACTGACTTACCAACTTGATGGGCCTTGGTCTGTCGAAACGGAGTTAATGAGCGACAGTGAATTCAATTTTCACGGTAACTTACGTGCGAAAGCTAAGTATGAAACCGGAGACTGGGAGTTCACTCCGCGTGCGACACTGCGCTATAAAAGTGCGGATTTCAACAGCGAGTATTACTCAGCAGCCAATGAAACCATCGGCGCAGGTGTGGACCTGAATGTCGGTGTAGAAGCGCGTTACCATGTGGTTTCGAACTTATACTTATTGGGTTCAACCAGTGTGACTCGACTGGATGACAACGCTTACGATTCGTCGATTGTCGAAGACCGTTATCAAGGCGAACTTTACCTTGGTTTTGGCTTTTTCAATGATAAAACCAAAGCGCCAAAACCTAAGCTGAGCAATGCGCCGTATTTACGTGTTGCACACGGCTGGGCGACGCCATCGAATATTGGCGACATCATGAAATTCAACAGGGAGAAAGACGAATACAACAACCAGTTGACCTCCTTCTTCTATGGCCACCCGTTAACCGATGAGATCTTCGGTTTCCCATTGGACATCTACTTAACACCGGGTATCGCGCATCACTGGAATTCAGATGTTCAGTCAAGCAGCACCGAATACATTGTCGCAATTAAAGCGTATTACACTTTCGACTGGCCAACTCAATGGCGTGTTGGTGTGGCAGAAGGTATGTCTTACATCGATTCGCTGACTTACATCGAAGCGAAAGAGATGAAAGAGAAGGGTTATAACGGGAGCCACTTGCTTAATTATCTCGACTTTTCGTTCGACGTAAACGTAGGTGATTTAATGAGTAAGAATGACCTGAACAACTTATGGTTCGGCTATTCGTTGCATCACCGCTCTGCTATTTTTGAAAACGCCTCTCAGTTTGGTCGAATCAAAGGCGGCAGTAACTACAATACGGTTTATCTACAGTACGAGTTTTAAGCGCCGTTTTTAGCAGGCAGTTTATAACAGGCGTTTTTAGCGTTTAGTTTTTAACTGTGATTTTTGAAACATTCGGTTTGCGTTCGTCACGCTTCCATCGCTTTTACTAACGTGAGAGTGACTAATCAGCCTGATAGCAAAAGGTTTTCCCTTTGTTGTCAGGCTTTTTTGTTTGAGACTTGTGATATAATCGCGCGAGTTTAATAAGTACAAGAATAGGACACGCTTTGACTTCGTCTCCGGAAAAAGCAGATAACAACAAGAATGCAGCACAGCCAAGTTCTCCACAGAGCAAAGCGAAATCAAATAAGCCTGCATCGAACCGACCTGCTAAACAATTAAATGCTGAACAATCAAATACCAAAAAAGCTGAACAATCAGCGACAAAGACAAAATCATCTCAGAATAGCCCAGTATCTCTTCGTAAAGCGCTCCACGAATGTATGATGCGTGAGCGCTTCCGTTTGAGTAAGCGAATTACTGGCGCGAGTAAAATCAAGAACGAACAATCTAAGCACGCTGTCTTCGATGAGATTGCGTTAGATATTGCCAAGTCAATGATGACGGCAACTCAGCGTGCTGCGCAGAAACCAACCATCGAATACCCAGAGATTCTCCCAGTAAGCCAAAAGCGCGATGATATTGCGAAAGCCATTGCTGAAAACCAAGTGGTTATCGTGGCGGGTGAAACGGGTTCGGGAAAAACTACTCAGTTACCCAAGATTTGTTCTGAGCTTGGCCGAGGTCGTTTTGGCCTAATTGGTCATACTCAGCCTCGTCGTCTTGCGGCGCGTTCGGTTGCAAACCGTATTGCGGAAGAGATGGAAACGCAGTTGGGTGAATTCGTTGGTTACAAGGTTCGATTCAACGACCAAATTTCTGAAAACACCCAAATCAAATTGATGACCGACGGTATTCTACTGGCGGAAATTCAACACGACCGTTTCTTAAGCCAGTACGACACCATCATTATCGATGAAGCGCACGAACGTAGCCTGAACATCGACTTCATCATGGGTTACTTGAGAGAGCTTCTACCAAAGCGTCCTGACTTGAAAGTGATTATCACGTCGGCGACTATCGATCCTGAGCGTTTCTCGAAGCACTTTAACAACGCGCCAATCATTGAAGTGTCAGGCCGTACTTACCCAGTTGATACGCGTTACCGCCCACTAGGTGGTGATGACAGTGATTCAGACCGCGATCAAATTGAAGGCATTTTTGAAGCGGTAGATGAGCTGTGTGATGAAGGCCAAGGCGATATCTTGATCTTCATGAACGGTGAGCGTGAGATTCGTGATACTGCCGACTCTTTAAGCAAACGTAACTTGCGTGATACCGAAATTGTTCCGCTTTACGCACGTCTATCGGCGGGTGAACAGAACCGTATCTTCCAGTCTCATACTGGTCGACGCATTGTTCTGGCGACCAACGTGGCAGAAACCTCGTTAACCGTTCCGGGTATTAAGTATGTAATCGACCCGGGTACGGCGCGTATCAGCCGTTACAGCTACCGTACTAAAGTACAACGCCTACCGATTGAGCCAGTGTCTCAAGCAAGCGCAAACCAGCGTAAAGGTCGTTGTGGTCGTGTTGCGGAAGGTATCTGTATTCGCTTGTACTCTGAGGAAGATTTCGAATCACGCCCAGAGTTTACTGACCCTGAGATTCTTCGTACTAACCTAGCATCGGTTATCCTTCAGATGACAGCGTTAGGTCTAGGCGACATTCAAGCATTCCCATTTGTTGAAGCGCCCGATAAGCGCAATATTCAAGATGGTGTAAGGCTACTCGAAGAGTTGGGAGCGATCGCGACAGTCGAACCGTCTGCGAACAAAAACAAGAATCATGGCGACGACAAGAAGAAGCTAACCGCTATTGGTCGTAAGCTCGCTAAGCTACCTATCGATCCACGTTTAGCGCGTATGGTAATTGAAGCGCCAAGCAACCGCTGTTTACACGAAGTGATGGTGATTGCCTCTGCATTGTCGATTCAGGATCCGCGTGAGCGCCCATCGGACAAGCAACAATCATCTGACGATAAGCACAAGCGCTTCTTCGATAAAGAGTCGGATTTCATCACGTTTGTGAACCTTTGGGATTACGTTAAGCAGCAACAAAAAGCGTTGTCGAGCAACCAGTTCCGCAAACAGTGTAAGCAAGATTATTTAAACTATTTACGTATCCGTGAATGGCAAGATGTGTACTTCCAAATTCACCAAGCGATGCGTGAATTAAATACCAAGCTGAATACAGAACCGGGCAGCTACGATGGCATTCACATGTCTCTGCTATCTGGTTTACTTTCGCACATCGGTATGAAAGACCAAGAGAAGAATGAATATCAAGGTGCTCGTAACGCACGCTTCCATATCTTCCCTGCGTCAGGCCTATTTAAGAAACAGCCTAAGTGGATCATGTCTGCGGAGCTGGTGGAAACCTCAAAACTTTGGGGCCGTGTTATCGCCAAAATTCAGCCTGAATGGATTGAACCATTAGCGAAACACTTGATTAAGCGTAGCTACAGCGAACCACATTGGTCGAAGAAACAAGCGGCGGTAATGGCTCACGAAAAAGTGATGCTTTACGGAATCCCAATCATTCCAAAACGCTTAGTAAACTACGGTGCGATTGACGCAACCGTCAGCCGTGAGTTGTTTGTACGTAGCGCACTTGTTGAAGGTGAGTGGGAAACTAAACATGCCTTCTTCAAACAAAACCGTAAGCTTCTACAAGAAGTGGAAGAGCTAGAACATAAATCGCGTCGTCGTGACATCTTGATCGACGATGATGAACTGTTCGATTTCTATGACCAGCGTGTGGGTGAAGAGGCAGTTTCAGGACGTCACTTCGACACATGGTGGAAGAAGACCAGCCAGAAAACACCGGAACTGCTTAACTTTGAAAAGTCGATGCTGTTCCGAGGCGATGCTAGCCACGTTACTGATTTGGATTACCCGAACTTCTGGCATCAAAATGGTATCAAGCTGAAGCTGAGCTACCAATTTGAGCCGGGCGACGACAACGATGGTGTAACGGTACACATTCCGCTGCCTATCTTGAACCAAATAGACCAGAACGGTTTTGATTGGCAGATCCCAGGCCTACGTCAGGAACTGGTGATTAGCCTAATTAAGTCGTTACCAAAAACGCTACGCCGTAACTTTGTGCCTGCGCCAAACTACGCTGATGCGTTCTTGGCTCGTGTTACGCCGCTTGAAGCTCCACTATTGGATTCCCTTGAGAAAGAGCTGCGCCGTATGACCGGTGTGGAAGTGGTACGTGATGACTGGAAGTTAGACCAGATTCCAGAGCACTTAAAGGTAACATTCCGTGCTGTGGATCATCGCAAGCGCAAACTGAAAGAGCAGAAAGACCTGCATGAGTTGAAAGAGAGCCTGAAAGACAAGGTTCAAGAAACACTTTCTAAAGTGGCAGACGATGACATCGAGCAGCAAAACCTGCATACGTGGAGCTTTGGTGAGTTACCAAAAGTCTACCAGCAGAAACGTGGTGGCTATGATGTTAAAGCCTTCCCAGCACTGGTGGACACCAAAGACAGCGTAGAGATCAAATTGTTCGAAACAGAACAAGAGCAGATCACTGCAATGAAATCGGGTCAGCGTCGTTTAATTCTGTTGAACGTACCATCGCCGATCAAATACTTGCACTCGAATTTACCGAACAAATCTAAGCTCGGTTTGTACTTCAACCCATACGGACAGGTGCTCGATCTTATCGATGACTGTATCGCTTGTGGTATTGATAAGCTGATTGAGCAGAAGGGCGGCATAGTTTGGGAGCCAGAGCAGTTTGAAGCTCTTAAAGAACACGTACGTGCAGAGTTGGATGACACAGTTGTTGAGATTGCTCAACAGGTTGAAACTATCTTAACCACGGCATTCGCCATCAGTAAGAAGCTGAAAGGGCGTGTCGATCTTTCAATGGCATTTGCGCTTTCAGACATTAAAGCTCAAATAGAAGGTTTGATTTTTAAGGGGTTTGCCACAGAATGCGGCTGGAAACGCTTGCCGGATATTCTACGCTATATGAAAGCGATAGAGCGCCGAATGGAAAAACTGCCGATTGACCCGAATAAAGATCGCCTTCATATGATCAAAGTGGACTCTGTAATGAATGATTACAAAGAGCTGCTGAATAAAATTCCAAAAGGGATCGCGGTTCCAGAAAATGTAAAAGAGGTGCGTTGGATGATAGAAGAGCTTCGTGTAAGCTTCTTCGCACAGCAACTCGGTACACCTTACCCAGTATCAGATAAGCGTGTTAAAAACGCGATTGATGCTTGCTAAACGAATAAAGCTAGACGCAATGGCAAGGTTTGGGTATAAATCTTGCTTATTGCATTACTAATTGAATAGTTATTACATACAGGGCGACTTGGTGGCAATTCATTACCACGCAAGGCCTGCCAACAGGACGAAAAAGGTCGAATATGAAAAAAACGTTATTGGCTCTAGCACTGCTAGGTGCATCTTCAACAGCGATGGCTGATTCTTGGTTGTACGGCGGCGCAATGGGTGGTCAAAACTCATTAGGTAATCAAGAAGAGACAGCGATGGGTATCCACGTGGGTACGGGCATCCTTCCATTTATTGGTGTTGAAGCGGGTTACTGGGATCTAGGTTCTTTCGACAGTGTTAAATACGGCAACCAAACACTGACTAAACTAGACGCAAGCACAACTTACCTAGCAATCAAACCAAGCATCGACTTTGGTCCTCTTCACGTATACGCGAAGGGTGGTCTTCACTCTTATGAGCTTAAAGCGAACGGCTTCAAGCAAGACGAAGTTGATATCATGTACGGTGTAGGCGCAGAATACTTCATCTTTGGCCCACTATCTGTAGGCGCTAGCTACCAAAACTTCAACATGAAAGATGACGACTCAGGCGTTTTCTCTCTAAACGCAACTATCCACCTACTGTAATTAATCAGTAAGGCGATCGTAAATAGCGGTCGGATAATTGTTTGATGGGTTAGTAAAACTCATAAAAAATGCCAGCTTGATAGCTGGCATTTTTGTATCTATTGACCGGGTAATCTTGACGGTATTTTTTGACCGTAGACCGTAGACCGTAGACCGTAGACCGTAGAAGGCTACTTTTTACTGTTTAGAATTTTCTGAATTCTTGGGTTAATCGCTTTGCCGTGTTGGCTTTCGTACTCTTCACGTTTTAAATCGTTCAGGTTCTTTACGGAGTTAGCAGCAAGAAGGAACTGCGGTAATTCAGTTTCTAGCATGCCTTTCTCATCTAAACGTTTTGCTTCCAAATAGTACTTCTTAAACAGGCCATCAAGCTTGTTTTCAGCGGTGCGTTTCAAGTCGTACAGCTTGTTTTGGATAAGCCACTTTTCAATGTTGTTAACAGCTGTGCGTGACAACACGCGAATGCGGCTATCAAGCAGCTCTTCTTCTGTTAATGAATCCTTTAGAATCCAAAGCTCACCCATTTGCGGCGGCCAACTGTTGCCTAGTTGAATACGCTCATGACAATGCATTAGCACGCGATTAAGGCCGTCTGAGTCTACAGAGTGTGCAAACTCAAGAAACTTTCCGCTTGGTTCACTACCGTATTGGTATTCCCACTGAGTTTCGTACACGCTCAAGAAAGAACCGAAAACATGGATACACCAATCGGTCAGCTCTAATTCTGCTGGATCTTGGTCAACAACAGGCACTTGTTGAGACGAACCCGTGCTAGCAGCATTGGGTGTCGCTACTTCAGTGCTCTGTGCTTCAATAACTTCAGGTATTATTGAGCCTGTAGAGTCAGGAACAACAGGTGAAGCGGGCTCAGAAGGTTGGCTTTTTGCCTTTTTGAATGAGCTGCTGCCTGAAGCGTTCAGATGGGCTAAGCTTTTGTCTATACCCATTTCCTTGAGCTTGTCCTGCATTTCCTGAATATTGAGAGGTCTTCTGCTGTTGTTGTCTTTCATTTTGCTTCTCGTTAACTAGCCAGTACTGCAGCTTGGATTCAATCCGAGATAGTGGCATTAATTCATTGGCTTTGGCTTTATACCAGAGGACAAATTTCTTCCATACTAAACTATGGTCACCGGTCAAACCGGAGAATTTAAACGCACGTTCTGCCCATGATGGTATCTCTTCTTCGTTGAGATCATGAGTTGATACGGTGTTGCTGTTCATTGAGCCTCGGCCTTGTGGGCGAGGGGCATGCTGCATGTGTTGCATCGGTGCCGGAGCAGGCTGAAACTTGGGTGCAGGTGCAGGTGCAGG
>NZ_JBFRKT010000024.1:0-60658 GCF_041469545.1 Vibrio sp. 10N.286.49.C3 | reverse complement strand
GCAGGTGCAGGTGCAGGTGCCGTAGAGTAGACAGGAATACTGTTGGTCGGTTGAACCTCAACGTGCGCCGTAGCTTGCTCTTGCTCAATGAGCATTTTGAAAACGTGAATCTCTTTTTGATCTCGATAATCTACTTTTATCTTATCGAGAAAACCTTGGTCGACTAAACACTTAAGGCAGTCGGCTAAACCAAACGTAGAGAGAGCACAAAGTTGACCTGCTGTTTGTAAGCACACATTGGTGTAGCCGAATTCGTCAGCACCGTCTGCAAGCATCAATAAAACAAGCTTTTCTGCTGGGCTAGAAGTATTCACTTGCCAAGCTAAATAAGAATATTTGGCGCTCAATATCGTGTTCTCAAAAAAGGTAAGTCGTTGTCACTATTGTAAGTCACCCCTTACCTAATTTATAGCAACTTAGTAGAAAACGGCATTAGTAAGCCAAATATTAACCATAAGGAGAGGTCTGCACCAAAAAGTGAACCTGAACTCACTCATTCTCGTGGTTTACGTACCCCTCCATTCGGCTCGAATAGCTGACTGTCCTAAACCATCATGCTCTATTTAGATGAAGACAGCGTAATGGGCTTGTATTGGTTTCGCCAAACTAAGGCGCTTCTTGCTGTGTCGGTTATTGATCTTATGTTGGTTACTGATGCTATGCCAGTTAATGACGGCAGGCTGGTGAGTAACGCGATGTGATTATTGATGGTTTTCTCATCTATTCATAAAGTGAATTTAATTTTATGAAACACCTTGATATGATCAATATTTGCGCTATTATGACGATAAGTCAGAAATGACGAAGCGTCACAAAATGGTTAACTACATGAATTTACTATTCGTGTTAATATATTGGATAGGAGCGTTTTAAATACTGGCGAAGCTTAGATGATAGCTAAGCTCAAATACGGACTGAGAAATTATGTTTGGCTTTGGTTGTAAAGGCGATAAACAAGGTATCTTTGGTTGCAAAGGCGTGTTGTCTAAAAAGCAGCAGTCTATAGCAGACCGAGAAGTAGAATTGATGTTGTTAGCAAAAGATCTGGTTCGAGAACAAGGGTTCGGAAACCTCACGATGGATAGGCTAACGGCAGCAAGTTCTTATTCTAAAGGTACGATATACAATCACTTTTGCAGCAAAGAAGACGTGGTTTTAGCCTTGTGTATTCACTCTTTAAAGACCGAGGCATTGATGTTTGCTCGTTCTGGAGAGTTTGAAGGCAACACACGTGAAAAGATTGTCGCACTGCACGTTGCTTACCGAATCTATGCTCGCATGGAACCGGTACTATCAACCTGTGCGATCATGGCGAAAAGCCCGTGGGTACTAGAGAAAGCGTCTAGTGCACGTGTAACCGAGATGAATGAACTGGAAGAGTTGGTGATTGAACAAGCCGATTCAATGGTAAACCGAGCAGTAGAAGCCGGTGACCTTAAGTTCTCTTCTGGTGTGGGTTCAGATGCCATCGTGTTTGCTAACTGGTCAATCGCATTTGGTTCAAATGCCTTGTCTCAGAACGCATCAAACAGTCATTGTATCAAGCGGTTACAAGACCCGTATTCAGTATTACATAACGCGAACATGCTACTAGACGGCCTAAATTGGCAGCCCCTTTCTAGCGATTGGGATTACCGCAAAACCTGGCGCCGTGTAGAACAAGAACTGTTCAGTGAAGAAGTCGCTTACCTAGAGTCAGTAGGTCGATAATCTTCCATTAAGCCCACTCGTGTGGGTTTATTAATAACCATTAGTGACGATTCGTCATAAACTTGAGTTTGCCTAGTGTGGTTTTGGTTTTCTTGAGTATATGACTAAGAATTGTGTCTTTTGTCAGCTTCGGCTGGCTTTTTAAGACACAACTATGACGAATCGTCACAAATGGAGACTGTGATGGAACATGACAGCCAGAAGCCCGCTTTCGATCACCAAAATCGAGATAACCGTAATGTCGATAGCGTAAACGGGGATCTAAATAACAGTTGGCACTCAATACCGACCAAGCGTTCGTTTATCGTTTTGCTAGTGGTTTTTTCAATCATTATTCTCACTGCATTAGGGGCAAAGAACCTCTACTTTAGAGGGGACTACAACATCTTCTTCGAAGGCACCAACAAACAGTTGATGGCGTTCGACGAAATCCAAACCACCTTTGCAAAAACCGACAACCTTGCGATTGTTGTCGCACCTGAAGATGGCAATGTCTTCACCCCAGAAACTCTTACCCTAATTCAAAACCTCACGGTCGATGCGTGGCAAATCCCGTACTCAAGCCGTGTCGATTCGCTTGCCAATTATCAGCATACCGAAGCCATTGAAGATGACCTCTTGGTGGAAGACTTGCTGTACGAAGAATATGAGCACACACCAGAGCGAATCGCCAAAGTAAAACAGATCGCGCTCAACGAACCACTGCTCAAGAACGCATTGGTGTCGGCCTCTGGTGATGTGACGATTGTTAACGTCACCGTGCAATTGCCCGAAGTGGATAAAACTGCTGAAGTGCAAGAAGTGATCGCGGCCATCAACACCATGATTGGTAAGTACCAAGCCGATTATCCGAATGTCGAATTCCATAAAGCGGGCATCATTGCCATGAACAACGCGTTTATGATGTCGGCCCAAGAAGACAGCTCAACGCTCGTGCCGTTAATGCTGTTGGTGGTGTTGGTGTTCCTCACCTTTATGTTGCGCTCGTTCTTTAGTGTGGTGGCTACCTTAGTTGTGATTATCTCCTCGATTGTCGCGACCATGGGTTTGTCTGGCTGGGCAGGGATGTTCCTCAGCACCGCAACGGTTAACGTTCCAACCTTAGTGTTAACTCTTGCCGTTGCCGATTGTGTTCACGTGATTGTGACCATGAGACAAGCGATGCAGCGCGGGATGGAGAAAGCACAAGCCATTCAATACAGCATCAAGCTTAATGCGATGCCGATCTTAATTACTTCGGTGACCACCGCGATTGGTTTCTTGATGATGAACATGTCGGACTCTCCCGTATTACGAGACTTCGGTAACTTGTCGGCATTGGGCGTGATCATCGCGTGTTTCCTCTCTGTGACCATGCTTCCTGCGCTGTTAAAACTGTTGCCAGTTAAGAGCTTGCCAGCAAATCCATTGGCGGCAGATAAAGTGACCTTCATGGATAAGCTCGGCGATTTTGTCGTTGCTAACCGTAAAGCACTGCTGCCTATTTCTACTCTTGTGATTGTTGGCGCTGCCGCGTTAATTCCACTCAACAAAGTGAATGATGAATCGGTGAAGTATTTCGATACCTCAAGTGAGTTCAGACAAGCCGCCGATTTCATGGAAGAGACCGTAAGCGGCATGACCACCATCAGCATCGCAGTCAAAACCAACGAATCTCAAGCGATTGCCGATCCTGTGTTCTTACAAGCGATTGGTGACTTTACTGATTGGCTACGCGTACAACCAGAAACCGACCACGTGGCCACGCTTTCCGATGTTTACATGCGTTTGAATAAGAACATGCATGGCGATGACGACAGTTACTACCAACTGCCACTTAACCGTGAACTCGCCGCGCAATACTTACTGCTTTACGAAATGTCTCTGCCATACGGTTTGGACTTGAACAACCAAATCAACGTCGATAAATCATCGATCAAAATGGTGCTGACGGTGGACAACCTAGGCAGTGTGGAATTGGTTGAACTCGAAGAGCGCATCTACTCATGGTTTGCGGCTAATGCACCTCAGTATGAAGTGGTCGCATCGAGCCCATCACTGATGTTTGCTCACATTGGCGAAACCAACATGGCGAGCATGCTATCAACTCTGCCTATTACCTTAGTGCTTATCTCTGGCTTGATGATCTTCGCACTGCGCTCGGTTCGCTTAGGCATCATCAGCCTAGTGCCAAACATTGCCCCGGCAATTATCGGCTTTGGTTTATGGGCGCTGATCTCTGGTGAAATCAACCTAGGTTTGTCAGTCGTGGTCACGCTCACACTGGGTATCGTTGTCGATGATGCAGTGCACTTTTTGAGTAAATACCAACGCGCCAGAATGGAAGGGAAATCAGCAGAAGAAGCCGTTCGTTACGCCTTCCACACTGTTGGCCGCGCACTGTGGATCACCACGGTCGTGCTTGTGGCTGGTTTCTCTGTACTGGCGATGTCGAGCTTTAGACTCAATTCCGACATGGGCTTACTCAGTGCGATTGTGATTTTCATTGCGCTAGTAGTCGACTTCATCTTGTTACCGAGCTTACTGATGATCTTCGACAAACAGACTCACTATGCAGATAAACCTCAGCACGAATCAAAGCCTGACACCAAGCCACAGCCTAGCTCGACTGGCGAACTGTCTACTTCGACTAAATAAGGAATCGTCAGCCTGCTGCGGTGGGCTGACTCAAGGAGAAATTTATGAAAAGCGCTAAACAATCATTCGTTACCACATTACTTTCCGTCAGCTCATTAACCGTCGGCACGTTAACAGTAGGCGCATTCGCGGCTTTCCCTGCATTAGCAGACCCTGCGAAAGGCCTAGAAATTGCCGAGCAACGCAAAGCCGTGGATATGGGGTGGGGCGATTCTGTCGCGACCATGGAGATGCTACTTCGCAACAAACAGGGCGAAAGCAGCTCACGTCTAATGCGATTGAAGTCGTTAGAAGTGGATGACGATGGCGACAAAGGGCTGACCATTTTTGATGAGCCACGTGACGTAAAAGGCACGGCTTTCTTAAACCATTCACACATCTCTAAATCGGATGACCAATGGTTGTATTTACCTGCTCTTAAACGTGTAAAGCGCATCTCTTCACGCAACAAATCGGGCCCGTTTATGGGCAGTGAATTTTCTTACGAAGACTTAAGCTCGTTTGAGCTAGAAAAGTACACCTTCAACTACATTGAAGACGCCAAAATAGAAGGTGTCGATACCTTTGTTTTAGAGCAAGTACCGACCGACAAAAACTCTGGCTACACCATGCAGAAAGTATGGCTAGACCAACAATATTACCGCCCCGTTCAGGTTGAGTTTTACGACCGTAAAGGCGCATTACTAAAAACCCTGTCATTCCAAGACTATAAACAATACCTAAACCAATACTGGCGCGCGCACACTATGTCGATGCAAAACCACCAAACAGGCAAGAGCACGGTACTAACCACGACAGATTTAGCGTTCCAGACCGGTCTTAAGGACAAAGATTTCCAGAAAAACACACTCAAACGTGCAAAGTAAGGCAAGAATATGAAAAGGATTGTGTTAACAGGAACGCAGTTATCTTTAACCTTGGCGGCGACAGTTGGGCTAATGCAAGTGTCGTTGCCATGTGTTGCGGCAGGCTTTAGCTCTGAGTTCGTAGAACAGGTCACCCCTGAGCTAGCAGGGCAGGTTAACCTTGAACACAGGCAGTTCTTTAGCGACGGCTTGCAAGGGCAAGATAAAGGACAAAGCTCACTGGTGTTACAACCAGAGTTTTATTGGGAACAACAAGAGGGCAACGGCAGCTTTACCTTCACGCCGTTTTATCGCCTAGACAGTGAAGATGATGAGCGAACCCATGGCGACGTTCGAGAAGCTCTGTACCTCACGTATTGGGATGATTACGAACTGCGCGCAGGTGTTGGGAAGGTGTTTTGGGGCGTGACCGAATCGGCGCACTTGGTGGATGTGGTAAACCAAACCGATGCCATTGAATCGGTCGATGTTGAATCTAAGTTGGGTCAGCCCATGGTGCACTTCACCTCGATTAAAGACTGGGGAACCATCGATGCCATGTTATTGCCGTATTTTCGTGAGCGTACCTTCGCAGGGGAAGATGGTCGATTAAGGCCGACTGTACCTGTATCGGACGATGCGCTATACGAATCTTCGAGAGAAGAAAAGCACGCTGATGTCGCGCTGCGCTATAGCCAAATGTACGGTGATTGGGATGTCGGTTTAAGCTACTTAGGCGGCACAAATCGCGACCCTTATTACCGTGTAGAGGGCAATCAGCTCAAGCCGTATTACGCGCAAATGCAGCACTTCGGACTCGATGTGCAAGGCATTATTGGTGACTGGTTATGGAAGCTGGAAAGTATTTATCGCGACAGTTACGACAACCACACAGGCGTGGCGACAGGCTTTGAATACACATGGGTTGGGGCGCTTGAATCCTATTGGGACATCGGCTTCATCGCGGAATACTTGTATGACAGCAGAGGTAACAATGCCCAAACCATCGGCCAAAACGATGTGTTCCTCGGGGCTCGCTTCGCCTTGAATGATGAAGACGGCACCGAAGTGCTTACAGGCATTACTCAAGACTTAGATAACAGCGATGTCTACAGTGCAAAGCTGGAAGCATCAAGCCGAATCAATAACAATCTCAAGTGGCGATTGAACGCTTGGTTGTTTGAGAACGAAACCCCAGAAGACTTGTTGTTCTTCGCTCGCAAGGATGATTTTGTTGAGGTAGCGTTGGAGTACTATTTCTAAATATTCGCTATTTTGATTCGCTATCTATTTTGCAAACCGATCTCATCAGAAAACCAAGGAGCGATGGCTTCAAACCTCGCTCTTTGGTTTCCTTCCTCAGTCCCACTCTCCATATCCATCTCTTGTGAACATCACGGCCTCAGCTAAGGTTCGCCGAATGTAATCAAACTGTCTCACTTGGTGACGTTTATGTATCCGTTTCTCTTTGATTTTGCTGATTTGAATGAATTTCTGATTCCTAACGTTAAATTTGCCGTGTTTTTAGTCAATAACTTGCTCTTTTAACGATTCAATTTGGCATTGGTTGCGTGTTTGATTACTATGTGTAGCTATCTAAAAAAACTAATCATCCGATACGGACACTACCAACTGGTAGATGAGGAAATGATGCAACATCTAGAAGAGATCATTGCTAATGCAACGACTGCTATTGATACAGCAGATTCGTTAGTCGCACTTGATGAAGTGCGAGTTCAGTATTTAGGTAAGAAGGGTGAACTAACTCTTCAACTACAAAGCCTAGGTAAACTTCCACCTGAAGAGCGTCGCACTGCTGGTCAAGAGATCAACAAAGCGAAAGGTGCTGTTCAACAAGCGATCGCAGCTCGCAAAGACGCACTACAACGTGCAGAGCTTGAAGCGAAACTAGCTGAAGAAACTATCGATGTGAGCCTACCTGGTCGTCGCATTGAGAACGGTGGTCTTCACCCAGTTACTCGCACAGTTGAGCGTATCGAACAGTTCTTTGGTGAGCTTGGCTTTAGCACTGAGTCTGGCCCTGAGATCGAAGATGCATTCCACAACTTTGATGCACTAAACATCGCAGACGATCACCCAGCTCGTACTGATCACGATACTTTCTTCTTCAACCCTGATCTAATGCTACGTACGCACACTTCTGGTGTTCAAATCCGTACGATGGAAAACGGCAAACCGCCATTCCGCTTCATTGCTCCGGGTCGTGTTTACCGTAACGACTACGATCAAACTCACACGCCAATGTTCCACCAAGTGGAAGGTATGTTAGTTGATGAGAACGTAAACTTCGCACAACTTAAAGGTATTCTTAACGATTTCCTTTGTAACTTCTTTGAAGAAGAAGTTGAAGTGCGTTTCCGTCCTTCATTCTTCCCGTTCACAGAGCCTTCAGCTGAAGTTGACGTGAAACGTAAAGATGGCAAATGGCTAGAAGTTCTAGGCTGTGGCATGGTTCACCCTAACGTACTTCGCTCTGTTGGCATCGACCCTGAGAAATACTCTGGTTTTGCATTCGGTATGGGTGTAGAGCGTCTAACGATGCTTCGTTACGGCGTAAATGACCTTCGTGCGTTCTTCGAGAACGACCTTCGTTTCCTTAAACAATTCAAGTAATCCGGGGCAGTCAAAACTATGAAATTCAGTGAATCTTGGCTACGCGAGTGGGTTAAACCTGCAATTAACAGCGAAGAGCTAGCTCACCAAATCACTATGGCTGGTTTGGAAGTTGACGATGTAGAACCTGTTGCGGGTGTTTTCACCGGCGTTAAAGTAGGTAAAGTGGTTGAGTGCGGTCAGCACCCAGACGCAGACAAACTACAAGTTACAAAGATCGACATTGGTGAAGAAGAGCTTTTAGACATCGTATGTGGTGCATCTAACTGTCGTCTTGGCCTAACTGTAGCAGTAGCAACAGTTGGTGCAGTACTTCCTGGTGACTTCAAAATCAAGAAAGCAAAACTACGTGGCGTTCCATCGCACGGCATGCTTTGTTCTTTCTCTGAGCTAGGTATCGACGTAGAGTCTGACGGTATCCTTGAGCTGCCAGAAGGCACAACACTAGGTATGGACGTACGTGAGCTTCTTGAGCTTAACGACGTAACTATCGACGTAGACCTAACAGCAAACCGCGCAGACTGCTTCAGCATCCGTGGCCTTGCTCGTGAAGTTGGCGTACTAAACCGCGCAGACGTTACAGAGCCAACAGTTGAAGCTGTTGCTACAAGCATTGAAGACACAGTATCTGTTGAAATCAAAGCAACTGATGCTTGTCCACGTTACCTTGGCCGTGTGGTTAAGAACGTAAACGTGAAAGCGGAATCTCCAATCTGGATGCAAGAAAAACTGCGTCGTTGTGGTATCCGTTCAATCGACCCAGTTGTAGACATCACAAACTACGTGATGTTAGAGCAAGGCCAACCAATGCACGCATTTGATCTTGCTAAGATCGAAGGCGGTATCGTGGTTCGTCTAGCAGAGCAGGGCGAAAAGCTAACACTTCTAGATGGCAACGAAGCTGAACTAAACAGCAACACACTTGTTATCGCTGACCAAAACAAAGCACTAGCAATCGCTGGTATCTTTGGCGGTCAAGATTCTGGTGTTACTACTGAAACAACTGACGTTCTTCTTGAAGCGGCATTCTTCGCACCGGATCACATCCGTGGTCGCGCACGTGCTTACGGCCTTCATACTGATTCTTCTCTACGTTTCGAACGTGGTGTTGATTCAACACTTCAAGCAGCAGCAATGGAGCGTGCAACACAGCTTCTAGTTGAAATCTGTGGTGGTGAAGTTGCGCCAGTAAACGGCAGCGAATCTGAAGCTGATCTTCCTAAAGCAAACGTAGTTGCTCTACGTCGCGCTAAGCTAGACAGCCTACTAGGTCACGAAATCCCATCTACAGACGTAGTGGAAATTCTTACTCGCCTAGGTTGTGAAGTTACTGTTGTTGAAGAGAGCGAGAGCACTGAAGCTGGTTGGACGGCAACGTCTCCATCTTGGCGTTTTGATATCGCAATCGAGCAAGACCTAATTGAAGAAGTAGGTCGTATCTACGGTTACGATAACATTCCAAACCAAGCGCCTAAAGCGGCACTTAAAATGAATGACCACAAAGAAGCTAACCAACCGCTTAAGCGCGTTCGTGACCTTCTTGTAGACCGTGGCTACCACGAAGCAATCACATACAGCTTCGTAGAACCAGAACAGCAAAAACTTGTTGTACCTGGTGTTGAGCCGCTAATCCTGCCATTCCCAATCTCTGCGGACATGTCAGCAATGCGTCTTGGCCTAATCCAAGGTCTTCTAAACACAGTTGTTCACAACCAGAAGCGTCAACAGTCTCGTGTTCGTCTATTCGAATCAGGCCTACGTTTCATCCCTGAAGCAACAGCTGAAAACGGCATGCGCCAAGAAATGATGCTTGCGGGCGTTATCTCTGGTACTCGTGGCGAAGAGCACTGGGACATTGCAACTAACACTGTAGATTTCTTCGATCTTAAAGGTGACCTAGAAGCCGTTCTTGAGCTTTCTGCAAACGAAATCGCATACAGTTTCAAATCTGCTAAGCACCCAGCACTTCACCCAGGTCAAACTGCGGCTATCGTAGTAGACGGCAAAGAAGTGGGTATCATTGGTACTGTTCACCCAGAACTAGAGCGTAAGTTTGGTCTTAACGGCCGCACTATCGTATTCGAAATCGAATGGGCAGCTATCAACACTCGCGTGCTTCCAGAAGCAGTAGCTGTATCTAAGTTCCCTGCAAACCGTCGTGATATCGCAGTAGTTGTTGACGAAGCAGTAGCTTCTGGCGACATCGTTGAAGCGTGTATCGCTGCTGGTGGCGAATTCCTAACAGGCGCTAAACTGTTCGACGTATACGTTGGTCAAGGCGTTGAAGAAGGTAAGAAGAGCCTAGCAATCGCACTTAGCCTACAGTCTGTAGAGCGCACACTTGAAGATGCAGACATCGCTGGTTCAGTAGATGCTATCGTAGCTTCAATTTCAGAGAAATTCGGCGCAGCACTTCGCGACTAATCTCTTCTGATAGATAGAAAAATCAAAGGCCTCGCATTGCGAGGCCTTTTTGTTTAGGTTTTATTGATAAAAGTGGCGAAATCATAACTGGAAAGAATTGTGTTAGTAACAGGGTAAATGTAATAAAAGGCAAGACTTGACCCCAGTGGTTTATCTTTCGAGTAAGAACTATTTTATTTTTTAGTTAATGCTAGGAACATAAAAGTAATAGTTAACAAAAATATATACAATAGGCATAATATGCCATATATCAAAATTATAACTTTAAGAATCAGAGGTTAGGGTGCGCGATTTCAAAACGATACAAACTCTTATGGGTGATCTCCCCGACGATATTACAAAAGCTTACCTGATTGGTAGCACTGGGGCAGGAAAAAGCTCACTTGTGCAACATATACTGGGTACCACAGAAGTCAACTTCCCTACAACCACACAACGTAGAACTACTGTAGCACCAACTGAATATGTAATTAATAGAAATTTGCATTATAAAAGTACTATCTTGCTAAAGAAAAAAGAAGATCTATTATTCGCAATCGAAGATTTGATTTTTGAAGCTATAAAAAAATCCTTAGATCCAAACTCTAGCTTGAGTGATATAAGCTATGAGTTTGAACAGTCGCCTGATGAAAGATTTAAATTAAAACATATAGTATCTGATAAAGTAATTGAAGCTCAGGCATCCATTTTAATATCTAAATTAAAGCCTTTATCACTGGACATCAATGATGATGATTTATTAGAAAATTCAAAGGTTATAAACATCATTGAAGCCATAAAAAATAACTTTCTTTATGAAATTGAATCTAACTTCCATAAAGCATGCCCTGATGTTGGTGATCTTTTTGATCAAGAAATCATTGAAATTAGTGGTATTCATAATAAAAATGACTTCATTTCTAAAAATAAAGAGTTACTCAAGAACGATTTCGGCTCTATTTCAGCATTAGTAGAATACATCAGGATTGAGGGCGACTTAATATCTGAAAATTTTGATAAGAACTTGAACTGCGTCCTGATTGATGGCGAAGGTATTGGTCATTCATATAGTGAAAAACGCGATACATTATCAACTAGGCATTATGACTACTTTGATTTCTGCAACCATATAATTCTAATAGGTGACGCTGAAGAAGCTTTTGCTACTGGAGGACAAAGTGTAATCGAAAGCATATGCTTGAATGGTTATCAGGATAAATTTCAACTTGTATTTTCAAAAACTGACAAACTAGATAATACAGATATCAACGGCTATATTAGAAGAAATCTACATAATTTATCCTCCGCACTCAGTAAACAAAGTATAGATTTTAACATTGAGAACAAAGATACGTTTAAGTTTGGGGAGCTAAATAAAAAAGAATTTAATTCACACACAAAGGGACAAATACGAAAACTATTAGACGCTATCAATAGTAAAAGAGAAAGAAAGATTATTGATCTAGAGTATGATTATTCAAAATTTTATTCTACTATACGAAATGATGAATTTCATGAGGAATTTATTGAACGATTGAATAATGAACACTGGGCTGTTTTAAAAGCATTCAGCAAGCGGTTAATTTGGCTCAATTTTGAATATCGCCACCTAAAACCATTAAGTTGGGTTCTCACGTTTATCATGAGAGACATTAATCTATTTTTGATTAAAAATAACTTGGTTTCTGAAATATATGATTCTCAAAATAAAATAAAAAGGAACTTTTCTAAAAATCTTCGAATTTATATATATAATGAACTAATAGTTAAAAAGTCGCATTTATGGCAGCAAGCATATGAGATGGAAGGACGCGGTTCCCATCAGGATAGAAAAGAATTCATATATAAAAATATAATTTCCAAATTTCTACCTAGTGAAAATAGTACCGAATTTGAAAGCTTCAGAGAAAAATTAAAACAATTACTAATTATTTCAGGGGCATTAGAAATGAAAGAACCTATTCGAACAACTATTAGTAAAATATCCATTACTAACATTTTTGGTCAGAGAGATATAGTATGGAATCTCCAAGAGGATATTAACTTATTAGTTGGTAAAAATGGTACAGGTAAAAGCACTGTATTAAACTTGCTTAGTGCTTGTATATCTAATGATAAAGATATTCTTGAGTACTACCATTATCCATATGTAGAAATAACAATTAAGAAAGAGTACGAACATGGGGAAAATATAGAACAAGTTCTCAAGCCTAATACACCATCTTTAGATTTAAACCCTATCATAGTCGCATCACCTAGTGATCTCAGTAGGTTCTCCAATAGAAATGAGGTTTTAACTCTAGATACTGTTATTGAAAGCTTAACTAATAAATTTAGTAAATATCAACGAAATATTAATCAGATCATATCTAATAAAACCGAAGACCTACAAATAAAACGTAATAGTATACTCGAAAATATTTCTGATAGTACTCCGGAGTCTTTGTTAGAGTTTAAGGATTTAACAGTCGAAATTAATAGAATTAAAGAAGATGAATCAAAGTTATTGCATCAATTTAAAGAAATAATGGATGATTACTTTAAAGATACTGATAAAAAAATTATAATTGATGATGAAAACGAAGCTTTAGTAATTGAGTTGTCATCTCGAGATAATAAAAGAATAAATTTAAATCAACTTTCTTCTGGTGAAAAGCAACTGTTAATTATATTTCTTAATGTAATTATAAACTCAGGAAAGTCTTCCATTTTAATAATGGATGAGCCAGAGTCCTCTTTACATGTTGAATGGCAGTCATCATTCATAGACAGTGTAAAGGAATTAAATCCAAAAATGCAAATAGTATCAACAACTCACAACCCGCTAATTTTATTGAATCGAAATGAAAATGAAATTGGAGTTATTGATCAAAATAGTATTAATATTGATACAAGTAAATCCGGAACAAAATTTTTAGACATCTCTTCAATACTTATTGAACACTTTAATTTGTCCTCACTAATTGGAAGTGATATGAAGGGAGTGATTAAAGAATACTCATCTCTACAACTAATTGACCAACCCAATGAGGATGAAATAAAACGTATTGGTGAAATAAAGTGTATTCTTGACAACAGTTTTACAAGTGAAGTTCTTTACAATAGGAATTATTACAAGTTTCTAAAGTTTCTAAGAGATAATAAGGGAATTGACTTTAATAAGTTTGAAAGAATTGAATCAAACGAAATGGATGAGTTTCTTTCTGAGTTTGGAGACTTATTCAATGATTAGCATGGTCGAACTATATAGTCACGGTGACTATGCTGATACATTGACTACATTCAATTCTTCGACGGATGAACGCCGATGGTCTATTTTTACGCCCGTACATTTAAAGGTAACTAGGGGGAAATGCCCTATCTGTGAATGCCTCTTAGATGGAAGCGTAACCAGAGCAAGTAATAATAGTGCTAGCATTACGATTAAGGCCACAATGGATCATTATAGACCTAAGAAATCCACACTGTATCCATTCCTCGCCTATGACCATAAAAATTATATTGTAATGTGTGCAGACTGTAACAACTTATACAAGGGATGTGAGTTTCCATTGCACCCACCCACGGTTCGTGGGGTTTGTCAACAAACAATTGATCAAGAACAACCGCTCATTGTCAACCCTTTGACAGACCAATTAGATGACTTATTTGATATTCAGTTAATTAATTCATTAAGCGGGCGAAAATTATTGGAATTAACGCCAAAACACAGTACCGGTTATAAATATGAAAAGGCTTTGAAGACTATAGAAATGTTTGGGATAGGCCATTACGATACGTTTTCTCATAATAATACTCACGCAAAATCTTTACGGCTTGAAATATTATCTAGCCATTACCAGAAATTTAATAAATTTATTAAAGCACTAAATAATGGTGATAAGAAAGAAGCTTTATTGGAGTACAAAAATAACAGCCTTTCAGAATATGGGTTTTCTGAAATTATTAAGAAAAAACAGTTTTCTGATCATACATAAATAACCAACTGCTCACCCACACATATCGTGTAGGTGAGCGATTATGGGTCTATACGCAATGGTCCACAATTTCCGTAAAGTAAATTAGTTTTAGTTTCTACTTCAGTTGGAGCGATACAGAATGGATTAGAGTCAGTTCTTGTTTTGTGTGGTTGGCGAAGCCCACCGCGTGTATGAGAACGTGAATGTGCCAGTCATATTGGTGAACGTTCGCCTATGGCCAACGGATTCAGAAGCGAACAAAAAACACATTAAGGATTACAGCATTTACTACATTGAAGATTCAGGCCACTTCCCAATGCTAGAGCAACCACAGCAGTTCAACACAACGTTGATGAAAGCGGTTAAGTCAGTGAAGTAGGGCGCTTGCACGTTAGAATAGGCTGATAATCCCCTCCTAACCCCCCCTTGGTTTACATCTCCAATCTCTTGTTGGCAACGATAAAGGGGAGGAACTGAATACCGATCGTGACAAGTGCTGCTATATGTTCAGCGACAAAGAATGTTCTCCCCCTCATTCTTATATCTCAAGAGATCGGGTCACCCCATTCGAGGGGGAGCTAGAGGGGGGAGGCTTTGGTCTACTAGAACCATTCACACATTGTTGATGAAAGCGGTTAAGTCAGTGAAGTAGGGCGCTGTAGTTGTTAAATGATGGATGTAATCGTTGATAGATAAAACTAAGGCCTCGCGATTGCGGGGCTTTTTTTGTTCGTTGGAGGCTTTGCTAGATACATTCATTTCAATTTGTGAGTAATGTTCGCATCGTTCATTCTTTTATGGTCCTTAAACGACGGCCTCATAGTTATATAAATGCTCTACCAACCACCCCTAGATATGTAATTAGTGCCACTGTTATTGGTGAGGGCTGACCGAATCTAGTGGTGCTTTCTGCTGATAATCACTTTAACTATGTGTTTAGGACGTCCTGTTATGGCTAAGAAAATTATATTCATTCATGGTCGCGCTCAAAAGCCCGATAAAGATTCCCTTCAATCACTTTGGTATGAGGCTATAGAACATGGCTTGCAGCGAGATTGTGGATACTCAAGTTCATTACAAGCTTTTAAAGATGTCGATAAACGGTTTGTCTATTACGGTGAACTATCGAACACATTGTTAGAGAAACCAACGGAAGACCCTGCAAGTCGACAACAAGCGCTGTCTGAACTCAAAAAGTACAAGACAAGCCAGTTCAATAAAACAACGTATAACAAGGTGTCTAAAATTGGTTTTCTAAAAGAGGCGCTAGCAGATACCTTTTCATCGCTATTTGGAAAGCTGGGGGTGGCTGAGACACTTATAACGAAGGTCGCGCCGGATATGGCGCATTATTGGTATGAAGATACCTATTTTGGCAGCGATGTTAGGCATCGGCTAATGGTTGAACTGAAGGAAGCGCTTGATAATCAGGATGACGTGATGATTGTATCGCATAGCCTTGGGTCGATGATCAGTTATGACGTGTTATGGAAGCTGTCTCATTACGGAGAGTATAGACACGACTATGGAGCAGGCAAGAAGGTCAACTTATTGCTGACGCTCGGGTCACCGTTAGGCGATGAAAACGTAAAAGATAGGCTAAAGGGGAGCCGCTTGAAAGATGAGAAGAAGTACCCTTTAAACATTCAGCAATGGATAAACATATCGGCAGAAGATGATTTTATCTCTAATGACAGCAAAATTAGAAATGACTTTAAGGATATGCTCAAACTGGATCTGATACCCGGCGGAATGAAAGATATCCACCCAATCTATAACCTCAATATTCGCAACGGAGAAAGCAATCCGCACGCTTCCATCGGTTATCTCATCAACCCTAAATTCATCACGGTACTGGATGAATGGCTCTCTAGTTAATTTGGTTTACCATCGTAAATTGCTAGCTGCTTGTTCGTTGAAACTTAGACAAAACAAGGCCTCGCGATTGCGAGGCCTTTTTGTGTTCCGACTAAAACTAAATATTAATCGAGCTTAACGAAAACTTGGGATAATCGCTGGAATCCCCGGTAGAAGGCCAACCAACGCCATCACACCACTTAGCACAATAAACATAGTGCCAGGCAATACCCAACGGCTCATTTTACTCAGTTCACTACTACGTTCTTTACAACCGACTAAGCCTAAGTTATCCAACAGCATAGTGAGAGCCCAACCAAATGCAGGGTTAACGAGCGCTGAAGAAAATACAACAATCGCTGCCGATTGGGTGGTTTTTCCTTCACGCGTCATTTCCATGCCAGCTTCTAGCAATGGAACAAATACCCCAACAATGAGAGCGACACAAAGTACAGGCTGCCAGATAGCTAAATCCATCGGGTAGCCCCAAACTGCGGCGATGATACAGAACAGAGCTGTGAGCAAAGCGCCGGCAGGAATAGGGCGTTTAGCAATCGCCGCCGGTACGATATAAGTACCCCATGAAGACGTAAAGTTAGTACCACCGAGCAAAGAACCGAACGTTTGGCGGATTGAAGCCGTGGTCATGGTGTCGTCAATGTTCATGTGTACTTTCTCGGTACGTTCTGGATAGCTGATTTTTTGAAACACTTGATGGCCTAAGAAATCTGGAGACCACATAGCGACAGCCAAAATTGCAAACGGCAATACCACCATGAAGTGCTCAATCGTTGGTAGGCCTAACATCCAGCCTGTATCTTCTCCCCACCAATACATAGGGTTCATGTTAGGTAAGCCTGGCTCAGTGTGGAAAGCAAATGGGGCACCCATGGCAAATGCAATCGAACCGCCTAGCAAGCAGCTAAGAGGTACAGCTAGCCAACGCTTACGGAAGTGTTCCAATAGCGCGTACAAAATAATGGTGCAAAAGATCACGACAAACGCGATGTGGCTCATACCGATTCCTTCAGCCCAAGCGAATAGCTTTTTCACTTGAGAAGCGGTTCCAACAAAGCCAAGGTAGAGCAATAATCCGCCACATACGCCTTTACTGGTGAGGTTGGCCAACATACTGCCACCTTTACTGATGGCTAAGATTAGGCCAAAAGCGCCAATCAGCAATCCAAACGCCATAGGGTGTCCGCCTGCTGCAACCACAATCGGAATTAAAGGAATGAGTGGGCCGTGTGTACCTGCGAGGTTCGCGGTCGGCAACAGGAAGCCAGAGAAAATAATAATGAAAACAGAGGCGATGAGGAGTTCATAACGAACGTTTTCTAGAATGAAGTCTTCATTTAATCCGAGAGCCCCAGCAAAGGTGGCTGCAATAGCGCCCACCATAACCACTTTACCAATGGTCGCCGCCATCGCTGGGATGGCGTCTTCTATCTCAAATCGATAATCTTTAAACGGCAAATTTGGACGCCAGCGCTTAGGCGACATGATTTGCAATTCGTGTTCTAGATACTGTTCTCGGGAATCAAATTCCGATCTTGGTTTATGTTGTTGTTCATAGGTGAGTTCATCCTCATGGACTTGAGGCTTCTCTGTTTGTATATGTGCGGACTCTAAAGTAGTGCTCATTTTGATTCCTTTCGTTCACACTCTGAGGTGTGTTATTCCAACAAACGTTGTTGACTCACGGCATGAAGTGAAAACAATGTGTCAACTTATCATTAAAAATTCATTAACATTTAGTTGTTAGTACCTTATACCAAACCAAAAAAAACAAATAGACTCAGTCGGTTAGACATTAGTCGTAGAGTCGGACGACTAGTATTAGACCCTGTAGATAGTATGTGTCTGTTTATTTGTAGGCGAAGAGCTTTATTGGTAATAAATGAATATCTAACAAGAAATGCTTGGCGTTAAAGCATCAGATAGCATCCATCGATGAGTGGTTTCTGGGGTAACGTTTTTGGTTAAAAACTATTGATAATAATTCTCATTACGTTACCTTGTGGGCTCAAACACACTCATTGTTGCGGAGACCAACATGGAACACTCGGATATTACTCAACTGCTTATTCCAAAGAGCGATTGGGCATCGCCTGATCTCTTTCTCTATGAAGGGGAAGACAAACTTCATCTGAGCTTAGAAGGCGCAATTCAATACAGTGGATTGAACAGCATTGGTGGCGTGGTTCTGGGCTTTAGGATGATCCAACATGCGGTGCAACTCGCGGCGGGTGAGCAGTCTTTGCAACGTGATGGCATCAGTGTTTATACCGCGTTCCCTGGACGTGGTGCTCAAGATGCTTTTGAGTACACATGCCGCGCACTGCGTGATAGGCGCTATTGCTGTGATACCACATTGCATCACCCTGCAGCGCAAACCGGACAACGTGGTCAGTTCTTGTTTACGCTTCGCTTGAATGAACAGTCTATGGTGATGACGCCAGCAGACGGGCTTCCAAGAAAAAGCTATTTTGAGGCCGACAGACACGCACAAGAAGGTCGAGAGGCAGCATTGAGATGGCGTGATGAGAAGATTAACTTCGCCAATACGCTCTTGAGCTTGTCGCCAGAAGAGTGCTTACGCGTGTTGTAATTCTTTGTTCTCACTTACAGAATGAGCTCAAAAACACAATGAACAACAAGAGGTCGCTCGCTTTCAAGTGGGCGACTTTTTTGTATCAAGCGCTAACGGAAAGCAGATTCCTAGTCGCGCCTAGGCTTGCTGGAATGACTCACTTTTAGTTTAGTGCGGTAGTCTAAAGTCTATGAGTTTCAGCAATCAACTTAAGCTGCCCGATCTCAATCCGTGACACATTTAGGCGCGCAAGCGGTGCAGTTTTCAAAGCATTACACAGCTTACGGTTAAACTAAGTGATATGATTTTGCTGAAAGAACTAAAAAGCTAATGAATTAAAGGATGAGTACGATGGCAAAAACGATCTCGTTGGTACTTGGCAGTGGTGGCGCAAGAGGCTTGGTTCACGTTGGAATCATCCGTTGGTTAATTGAGCATGGCTATCAGATAAAATCCATCTCTGGTTGTTCAATTGGCGCACTTATCGGTGGTGTCTATGCGGCGGGTAAGTTGGATGAATTTGAAGAGTGGGTCACCAGTATCGACCAATCGGATATGGCGATGATGTTGGATTTTTCATGGCAATCGAGTGGTATCTTCAAAGGGGATAAGATCATCGACACACTGCGTGGACTGATCGGTGAGATTTCAATTGAAGATCTGCCTATCCCTTATACCGCAGTTGCCGCTAATGTCGCTGATGAAAAAGAGGTTTGGTTGCAATCAGGCTCTCTGTTTGATGCCATTCGCGCTTCTATCTCTTTGCCATTGTTCTTCACGCCTCATGTGATTAATGGCGAAGCGCTGATTGATGGCGGGGTACTCAATCCCGTACCGATTGCGCCTACCTTTGGTGATAAGACAGACTTTACTCTTGCTGTGAACTTAGGCGGCGAACCTGAAATTGTTCAACAGGAAGTGATACCGGTTTCCCTACCAACAAAAGAGAGCAACCTGCACGAAAAGGTTGTTCACTTTATCGATAATCTCGGTAGCAGTGTAAAAAGTAAAATGAGCTTTAACTTTGCAGCCTACGACATTGCCAACCAAGCGTTTGATGCGATGCAATCGACCATTGCTCGTCAAAAACTGGCCGCTTATCCTGCCGATATTACGCTTGAGATCCCTCGTAATGCCTGTGGCACCTTAGAGTTTGATCGTTCACAAGAGATGATAGATAGAGGCTACCATTTGGCGCAGGCTAAATTAGGCAACCGACTTTAATGTATTTGCAGCTGAATGAGAGTAATTATGGAAACTGAACTCAAACTATCTGAACTCAAAGAACTGGTCACAACAAAAGATGTCATCGTGCTCACCAGCATAGAAGAGCCAGCTGTATCTTGGCTGATAGAGTGCTATCAAGAGAACGCTGATATCCAAATTATCGAGAACGCACACCAGCTAGATACTGAAGCGATTTTGGCGCAATGTCGAAGTAGCCTGAGTGAAAGTAAAAAGGTAATACTTACCGCGCAGTTTCGCAGCCAACTGCCTATCATCAATCTCGCTTCACTGTGTAATGAGAAGCGCAAGTCATTGATCAATATTGAGTTGTTAGGCTGGGATGAAGAGACTCGTCTTCCTCAGTCTTATAGCAGTTTCTAGGTTATAAGAATTTCTAGCTTATAGCGGTTCCTAGTTAACCGCATTCGCTATATAGCAGCCGTTTTAGGTAGCAGACAATGTAAGCGCATTACTTCAAATGTCTGCCGCCATCTAGGTGTAAGGTTCTTCCTGTCATGTAGTAACTGGCCAACACAAACTTGATGCCATCTATTATTTCCTCAAAGCCTGCTTCTGTCGGAATCAGAGCTTTCTTCAGAGCTTTGGTTTTGTATGCCTCATCGTCATGTTCATTAAACTTGATCATGGCTGGAGAGAGGGTATTTACTTTGACCTTGGGAGCCAACATTGCTGAAAACGACAGCGTTAGGTTGTTGAGCGCAGCTTTACTGGCCGCGTAAGCTATGTGTTTTTTACTGCCTTTTTCCGCAACGTAATCACTGATGTGAATGATGTCCGAGGTTTTATCGCCAGACATCAATTGGTCTTTGAGTGTTAAATTGAACAGGTAAGGCACGGTAGCGTGAATCGTCATCATCTGGTACATGATTTGTGATGCATTGTCACTGGGCTTGTTTTTGTTCTCAGGCTTCCAGTCTGAAGCGTTGTGTATGACGGCTCGAAGTGTCTTATATTCTTGACCAACATAATCAAGAAAGCCCTCTAGGCTGCTTTGTTGATAAAAGTCTACTTGCTGCAAGTCGGCTCCACTGTCGCGCAACCGTTGCAGTTGAGGATAGTCGCTGCGGTAAGTGCCAACCACTTTGTATCCATCCGCTAAAAGTTGCTGCGCCAGTGCAAATCCGAGTCGCTTTCCCACGCCGGTTATTAATATCGTTTCACTCATCGTAAAAACTCAGCTCTGGTTTGTGGGTTAGTTTTGAAAATACCACCGAGAGCGGTCGTTGAGGTTTCAGAGTTTGCATCCATGACGCCTCTGGATTTAACGCAATAGTGCGTGGCTTTAATCGTCACGGCCACGTTTTCTGTTTCCACTAGAGTCTGTATCGCGACTAGGATTTGCTGAGTAAGGCGTTCTTGTACCTGAGGACGCTGAGCAAAGAATCGAACGATACGGTTGATTTTAGACAGTCCAAGAATCTTGTTTTCAGGTATATAAGCCACTTCCGCCAAACCATCGATGGTAATGAAGTGGTGTTCGCACGTAGATGTTAAGTCGATATCCGATACCTTAACCATTTCATCAACCGACATTTTATTTTCTATGACACTGATTTTCGGGAAGTTATCGTAATCGAGCCCTGAAAATATCTCATGTACGTACATCTTTGCGATGCGATGGGGTGTTTCAGCAAGGCTGTCATCGGTTAAATCCAGCCCAAGCGTACTGACAACTTCCGTCAAAAGTCCTTTGATGCGGTTGTACTTCTGGTTGGGATTCATTTCACTCGGTGTCATTGGAGTTTCAAGTCCTCTTGCGAGCAAAGCTTCTCTTACTTTTTCGGCTTCTGTATTCAGCATGACGCACTCCTTATGAAATATTGTCGTTGTCTGCTTCATAGCTCAGAGTGAGCGAAACAGAGTCAGCAAAACGTAGCGCATGAGGCTTGTCGATTCTCACTTGAGCGTATTTCACCCATGGATGATCGATACAGATGCCGAGTACGTCGCTGGTCAATTTTTCCAAAAGCAGGAACCTTCCGGATTCGACATGTTGAATGATCTTCTTGCAGATGTTTTTGTAGTTAAGCGCGTTGTCCACATCATCAGAGAGGCAAAGGTTATTAGCGGGGTAGTGGATTTCTGCGTTGATAACAATGTCTTGCTGCTTAGACTTTTCTTCCTCGTTGAAGCCGATGAAAGTTCTTAGTCTGAGGTTTGTAATAGTGATAATGGCGTTGTGATTCATAACAGTGTCCAATCCTTAGAAAGTGAAGTCAGTTACGTGCTTGTTTTAAGAAAAGATCAGTAAAGCTCAGGTGTTTAAGAGTTCAGTCGTTCATTTTGCAGCCGTTCTTTTTTCAGTCATGGAAAGGCTAAGTGAAACTGAGCTCGAAAGGGATGGGTTCGGTTTTCTGGCTCAATTGATCGAAGCTTTCCCAGAGCTGTTGAAACGAGATGTCTAGAGTGGGGTGGCGTTCTTGCGCGGCAACATCGACTAACGGCCTGAGTACAAAAGCGTACTCGGTGATTTCACCTCTGGGTAGCTCTACGCCATCGATAACGCCCACTTGATTACCATAAAGAAGAATGTCGATATCCATCGTGCGTGAAGCATAGGCTTTGGTCTGACGCTTGCGATCGTTCTCTGATTCGATTTGATGTAGAACCCGAACCAGTTCGGCGACAGGGAGGTTACATTCGAACCCAACGACAAGGTTTAGGAAGTTGTCCCCCTCGAAACCGACAGGCTCGCAATCGTAGAAATTAGAAATGTGCAGCGGCGCAAAGCGGTCATGCAATGCTTTGAGAGATTCTGTGACGTGATGTTCGCGGTTAATGTTGCTTCCGATGCTGAGGTAGACGTTGGCCATAGTTTTCCTTCCTTTTAAGGAGCCTATACGTCCAACTCGCGAGGAAGATCAGCTATGTATCCTCTCAGAGGTTGGAGGACAAAAGAAAATACGGTTCTGCCGCAAATCGCGTCTGATAGTGATAGAATCCCCGCATCAGAATTATCGAGAATCTAGGTATTTATAAACAATGTTTATCCATCACGTTAACGGCATCGACTGGCTGGTGATTACAGCTTTTGAAGAACTGAAAACTATGTTTATCGAAGATGCAGGTCCAATCCCATCTTACTTCTCGACCGCCAGTGAATTGAGCCTGATAGATCAAGCCAAGCGCAGCTATGGATTTTTACCTAAACTCCGCGGTGTGATCACCGATACCGGCACGTATCAAAGTGAAAATCTTGACGAAGATTTGAACCCACAGCTTGCGTGCATAGTGGAAGGGCGAGGTCGAGTGTTTATTTATCACGGCGACTACGTGGCTTTTGTCGATGACGAACAAACCTTCATTACCCGAATGGACTGAATATTATTCAGTGGGTTTGGAGCGGTTGATTAGTTAATTAGTTATAGATAAACGGCTCTGTAGATAAAACTAAGGCCTCGCGTGTGCGAGGCCTTAGTTTTGAGGCTGTTACAATAAACCGATCTCTAACGGGTAATTGGATAGAAGTGTTCTAGTCCATGACAATTAGAGTCGTTACTATCCTTACCAGATATCTTCGATTAAAGAGTCTTTAAGCTGCGCAGCTGCGGCAATGTTTTCTTTCGACATGTACTGTTTCACGTCGATTATCTCTTTCTCTGCATCCGAGTTTCCGTATTCCTGCGCGACTTCAAACCATGCTAGCGCTTTAACAAAATCGCTCCATGTACCGTGACCATTACGGTAGGCGTAACCAACGGAATATTGACCATAATCGTTGCCCTGCATTGCGGCGTGAGTGTAATACTCTAATGCTTTTTTTGCGTCTGTAGTTTTGAAACCACACGGTTTTTTGTATCGCGTAGAAGAGTAAATATCACCCATCTTCACATAAGAAAGTGTATGTTCATCTTCTTCAATGGCTTTGCTAAATAATTGCATCGCTTTAGAGCAACTCTTTTCAACGCCTTGTCCATTTAGGTAAGAAATACCCAAATTGTACATAGCACTTGCATCGCCTAAGTTAGCCGATTGCTCAAACCAATACGCAGATTTGGAGAAGTCTTGAGTGACGCCTTGACCTTCATCGTATGAAAATGCGAGTTGATACATAGCGTCAGAATACCCCGCTTTTGCAGAAGCTAGGTAATAATCGTTGCCTTTCTTTAGGTCGATAGGTGTACCTTCACCATCAAAATACATTACGCCTAATGAGTAGAGCACATAAGGGTCTTTGCTGGTTTCAGCTTTGTGGTACCAAGCCAGTGCTTTTTCGTATTGCTCTTCGTAGTAATAATTATCTGCCAAGGTAATCATCGCTTTTACCTCACCAGATTCCGCTACTTGATTCATGTACTCATATCCGCGTTGTAAGTTCTCTTCATACATTGAATCTTCAATTAAAAGGTTAGCAGCCTGCATTAGCAATTCGTTATCGCTAGACGTTTCTGCGTTCTTTAAAAGTGCGAGTTCTTCGCCTTCAAAAGCTTCTATCTCAAGATCGTATGCAAAAGTGCTAGCGGATAGCAGCAGCGACAGTGACGTTAAAAAAGTACAACTTTGTTTTATCATTTAAGCCATTTCTTATATTAGTAATGTTTCACATGAATATAACAAAACAGCTTTGAAAATAAAGGAAATTTCGGGATATCGAAAACCGAATTCACGACAATGAGACCTAGGGCATCTCAATATACTGGAAGCAACCAAGGCTGGTTAATAAACGTTGACCCAAGCGATTAACTCAATGGCTTAGGCGCGGAAATTAGGTGGCACTGAGTCAGTAGCAATGGACAGAGCTCTATATGTGCCGATAATGATCTAGAGGTCTTTAAACCCAAGTTATCGTGACACTCATTACCTGACTGGCAGCTTGGTCTTTGTTTTTACCTGACCGAAGGCGAAGCTGGATTCAATCGAAGCAATATTGGGCAGGCGGGTTAATTGCTTGCGGATAAACTGCTCGTAGCTTTTTAGCGACTCGCTGACTACATGCAATAGGTAGTCGTGATTGCCCGTCATTAGAAAGCACTCTAACACTTCATCAATCACTTCGATGTGCTGTTCAAAGTCTCGCATGTTCTCTTCTGTCGGCTTTTCAAGTTTCACCAACACGAACACATTAACGGGTAGGCCACACGCTTCTTGGTCAACACTGGCGTGATAGCCGCGAATAATCCCTTGTTTCTCTAATGCTCGAACTCGGCGTAAGCAAGGAGAGGGCGACAGTGCTACTCGGTCGGCCAACTCTTGATTAGTCAGCCGAGCGTTGCTTTGTAGTTCAGCCAGTATTTTCTTATCGATCTCATCCATTGGCATATTCCATCAATATTGAATTTAGTTTGGCAATATTATTGCTCAAAGTGTATGTCTTACTTCGTAAATAGCAATTTTTAGCATCTGCACAAAACTAAAATTAAAGGAGGAACAACCAGCATGGAATGACTTAGGAACTATGAATACTTCAACTCAACTTAGCCCGCTGCGTAAAACTACCAAACACGAACAAGCAGAAGCCCTTGCCATTGAGCAAGCCAAGCATTTTGGTATCGACCCAAACAGTGATTACGGCGTCACGCTTATCGAACTGGCGACGACACTGTACAAAGCCAATACCAAGACACACGATCTTTGGGCATTGACGGTTGATGGCCTTTCAGAGCTCGATAAGAGCGACCGAATCGCTTGGTTTAACGCCAAACGTTTTTTGTCATTCCAGATCGCTAAGATCCTCGACAATCTGCAAAACCCAATGCGCGCCACTTACCAGTCTATTGCCACCAATAATGGTAATTTTGCATCCAAAGGTGCGTATCCTATCTTCGATAATGTCGCTGCTATTTTCTCTGCGAGCCCTGTGATTACACGTACCGCGACCTATTTGTTTGCGTGTACAGAATGGATTGAAGATGCGTTTAATGGTAAGGAGCCGCTGCACGATATTTACTCTCGACTGCTTAACCCAACATCGATTTCACTGGCTAACCACATGGTTGATATTGAGGCAGGCTCTAGAGCCAATGAGTACCTCGCATGGAACTTTAACTCGGGGATGGCCGCTATTGATGGGTTGTTGAGCCATCTACTTGGGTATGAAGACATTGTCTTAGCTTCACGCAATATCTACGGCGGTTCTTACCAACTGTTGGAAGATTGGTTTGGCAAGCCTTCGAACCTGAATGTCGCGGTAGAGTGGGTGGATGGTTACTCCGGGGATGAGTTTGCGACGCGACTTGATGAGGTTGCCGATAAATACGCGGATCGAATCGCTGCGGGTAAGAAAATCTACGTCTACCTAGAGTCACCGTGTAACCCGCATGGATACGTGTTAGATGTTGCTAGTATCAGTAAAGCAGGTCACTCTCGTGGTTGGGACGTGATTGTTGACTCGACAGTGGGCACGCCTTTATTACACCCAGTACTGAAACGTGATGATGTGATGGAAAGACCCGATTATGTTATTCACTCTTACACCAAAGAACTGGCGGGTTCTGGCACCACAACTGCTGGGGTCGTGATTGGCCGTAACGAGACCATGTTTATTCCAAAAGGAGAGGAGGTCACTTTCACCAAACCTAACGGCGATGCGGCCACCATTCCATGGAACGAAACGCTGTTTTGGAATGTGTACTACATTAAGGGCGCATTCCTAGACGCAGACAAAGCGTTTGAAGTGCTTAATGGCATGAAAACGTATGAGATGCGAGTGGTGCAAAAAACGATTAATACCCTGGCTCTGGCGAAGATCTTTGATGCTCACCCAGACATCAATGTGTCGTGTCCAGCTTTGCCAGACAGCGATAACTATGAACACTGCCAGAACAACATGTACTTGGGTTTACCAGCGGCGCTTTTCACAATCGATATGGAAGGTAACGGCGACCGTGCACCAATCAATCGAGATGGGTTTAAACAGTTCTTCGACATGCTTGAGCCAGCAATCGGCATGCAAGTGAGCTTAGGGCAAACCAACACCGTGGCCTTGTGCCCAGCACTGACCACGCACTCAGAGCTCAGCGATGAAGCGTTAAATGAAGCAGGCATCAAGCCAACCACAATGCGTATCTCTATCGGCTTGGAAGATCCGCGAATGTTCATCGCTCACATTATCGAGGCCGCTAAATTGTCGATTGACCGCAAACACGCAGACTTCTCATCGAGTTTCCCGAGTGGTGAGAGTATCGATGAAATCTATATGCAAACCTATATGGATGTACACCAGAGGTTTGTGAAGAGTTTACCGAAGTTTGAGCAACTTACTCAGTAAGCTGAGTTATTAAGGAAAGGTGACAATCACTTATTTGGTATACGGTGGCCACTGTTGTAGTCCAGTCATGACACTTAGGGTGATGTAAAAATGCCTGCTAAGTCAGCAGGCATTTATAGATGCTAATTTGCATATAAAGCATAGAAAGCTTAGGAATCTTTGGATGTTTTAGATGCTTCGTGTTGTTCGACCATGAATACAATGGCTTGATCGCTTAAACAAGATTTACTCACATATTGGCGCTGCTTTCCAATATGAAGGATAAAGCCGAGATCGGTCTGTTCAAGTTGGTCGATGTCACGCCAAGCGATAGTATTGGTGGCTTTACGGTTTTTATAACTCACACCATCAGTATCCCCTGAAAAGACCACTTTGCTGCCAGCACCTGAGCTGATTTTTTGTCGCCATAACCACCAGGTTCTCTTGCAATATACACTGAACGCTTCAATCACACTCAAAACGATAAAAAACCAGCCTACGTAGCCACTAGGTAACAGTTCAAACTCCAATAGAACCCAACCAAAAATAAGAAACAAAAATGCCTTTAAATAGGCTTTTGGAAACTGAGTCGGAAGGCTAGTTTGATCATAACACTCTGCGAAAAACGTTTTGTCGAGGGTGTATTCTGTGGTGAAACCGGGATCTTTAGGCATGTGTGGCTACTTTGTAGTTCTTTGTTGAGGCGCATTATATCGCTTCACGCTGGTTTGTCTTAGCGGTTTCAATCCTCTTTTGTAAATCAATAATACTGAATGCGCTTGTTCATGCCAGAGTCAGTGGTTATTTCAATTGGTGTTAAATGATGTTGTTGAGGATTTACTTCTTAACTTAAGTATCCATTCTGTAAATCTTATTTCTCATACGATAGTTATTGGCATATGCCAGTAATGGGGCGTATTCTGAATTCCTGATCATCAATAACAGGAAGTTACCATGTTATACGCAATACCTTGTCGCGACCTTCATGTCGGCAACCATTTTGCTCGTTCCCCACAGATCGCGATTGTCGATGAGCAACAACAAATAAAGCATCTTATTCCTTTGGTTGATTCAGACAGCCCGTGCAATAAGAAGAAGCAATGGATGTCCGTCGTTAAATCTTATGATGTGAAAGCTGTTGTGGTTCGTCACATCGGGAAGAAAATGCTGTCGCACTTGTTCAATCATGATGTTCGCGTTTTTACATCTAAAGGAAAAGCCGAAGTTACCACTCTGGATTTTAGCAATCTACAAGAAGTAACCGACCTCGATTATGGTCGCGAGTCGCGCAATAGCGGGTGTAGCAATAAAACGTGCGGCGAGAAAGGGCACAAAAAACAAGCTTCGATTTTAATGGCACAGCCTAATCAGCTAGGCGCTATTCGAGGGTTCCGTAAATGACCTTTTTGTTGACGCTATTGGGGTTTGTCGGAGTCGTTACACTGATGGCGATAGGCGTGATTTTTTCGCGCAAGCCAATCAAAGGCAGTTGTGGAGGACTCGCACAGTTAGACATTGAGCGCGAATGCAATTGCAAGGATGTGTGTGAAGGGCAAAGCCGAAAGTTGTATCAGATTACTGAGCCATCAAGCTAAGTATCAAGTTAAGTATCAAGAGTTCTCGCTCGCTGAGTTAAATAACTTCTGGCTAACACGTGAATTAACTGCCTTGAATCACCAACGCATGGCCGTTGACGATGCACTTGGCGACTTTGGTACGTGCTCGCTTAATGATGTTGCCGAACGTTTGGCGAGACACCTGCATCTGCTCGGCGGCTTCAAGCTGGCTCAATCCTTCTTGATCAGCCAAGCGTAAGGCTTCTAACTCTTCTAATAGCAATTCTTCTTTATGAAGCTCGTCCATAGGAACGCCATTAGGCTTAAAGCATGAGTAAGCCGCACGGGTACATAATTGACGATGTTTTTTTGGTCGAGCCATATCAATCTCTAGGAATCTAAGGGTACACAGGAATAAGGGTAAGTATGAAGGTTTTCATTCCTCACAACCATCGGCGTTGCCAAGTGTGCAGCCAAGGTTTTTTCGCAGACAGTCCCATTTGTTTTGAAGCTATTGGCGAAGGTGAGACTTTGGCTCAGTACGAAACGCTAGCTAAGCATGAAAATTTAGCTAAGTATGAAGCTATAGCCAAGATTGTACCAACAGATAAAGCTGAGGGCTACGACGGTATTATGCAGGGGGGTATTGTTACTGCGTTACACGACAGCGCGATGTTGTATTGCTTGTTCCATAACAATATCAATGCGATGACGGTGAGTTTAACTTCTCGCTTTCACCATCCAATCGCCATTGGTCAGGAACTCGAAATTCGCGCTCAATGGGTGAAAAGCAGACGTAATCTTTATTTCCTCGAAAGCCAAATTACGCAGTGCGGGAAGTTATGTTCGTCGGCAAAGAGTCAGTTCATGTCAGCACCGCCTAGATTTGATCTGAACTAGAAGCTTTGTTCTTTTTGAAGTATTTGAACGCTGTCCAGACGGCATAAGCCGAAACACCTACGATCAACGCTGAGCGAAGTAGAATAGGTGCATCATGCTCAAGTTGACTAACATGCGGCACAATACTAGCGAACAATCGACTGGTAAAAAGCAGCCCCATTACTAACATAACAATTTTATTCATGTGACCTGCCGTTCAATAGGGTACGTTGCACAGAAACAATTATGGGGTGGGCTACACGGCCAAAAAACTATTCTGCTCGAAATAAAATCATGCGCTTCTCAAGCATGGTCGTCAACGCGATATCAGCTTAAAGCCAGTAAGCTAAAGTTTCGTTTTTGAAAGCGAGGGGGATTAAAAGTGAAGAGGGGATTGAAAGGGGGAAGAAGAGTGATCCGCTAGGGCTTGTTCTTCAAACTAAAATGCCACCGCAAATCTGCAGTGGCATTTGAATGACAACAAACCATCATGTAAATCTTTAATTACAGCTCGAATACAAACTAAAGCTCTAACAGTTTGGCTAATTCACGCTCTTCGAGAAGCTCTTCAATGCGTTGACGAGCCTTAGGCCCTTCAGCTTGTGCTTTGGTTGACTTGCCGGCTTTTTTACTGCGGCTCGTTTTTGTTTTTTCCTTAGTTGTCATCGGTAACCTTCCTTGTATTTTCTATCTTACAGGTTGCATGTCTCTTTTAGTGCTTTACCTGCTTTAAATGCTGGTGTTTTTGACGCTGAGATTTGAATCTCTTCTCCAGTTCTTGGATTGCGACCAGTGCGAGCAGCGCGGTTATTCACTTTAAAGCTACCAAATCCAAGGATAGATACATCGTCGCCATTAGCAAGCGTAGTCGAGATGCCTTCAACGAGTGCATTGAGTGCTGTGCCTGCTTGCTCTTTTGAGATGTCAGCAGAAGTTGCGATGTGTTCAACTAATTGAGATTTGTTCATGTTTTAAATTCCTTGTCGAGTTCGTCTGGCGTTTGGTTTTTGCAAACTATTGGTTAAATATGACCAATATGAACTGAAGTTATGTCATTGCTAGGATTGAACTTTGTAAAGTAACAAACGAAGTTGATTATAAAAACATATCACGCCTCATTCAATGCAAATCATTGACTATTACTTGTTTTCGGCCAGTTATGGACAGTGAGTCATGAAAATGAACATCGTTTTGTTTAAATTAATTCATGATATCAATTGAAAGTTAATATTTTGCTGTATGTAGAACAGACAAAAAAGCCCAGCGTGTGTGCTGGGCTCATGCTTTTTTGAAGCGATCTGTTTTTTTAAAGCAATCGAGTATTTGAAGCGGTTTTGTACTCGGAGCTAACGCAACGAAAATTATTTAGTAATAAAGATCTGTTCCGTTTCTAGCGAAGTCATCGAGCGAACTTGGCGCCAAATGTAGTAGAAGATACCTAACATCATCAACATACTTGGTATAGCGATGGCCGGGTAGCTGTAAAGTGTCAACTTACCCAATTCTTCATTAAAAGCTGCAGTACCTGCTGGGCTAGTCACAATCCAAGTCGCTAGAAAGTAGTTCATCGCAGAAGAAAACGCGAAGGTACTAGCGAATAGGTAGTTTGACTTCATTAGGCAACGATTAAACTCTGCTTGGTTACCAAACTGTCTTAAACGCTCTTCGATTAGAGATATGTTTAACAGTGCTGGCGTAAAGATAACTTTTTGGATAAACGGGTAGCGAGTGAAGGTTGAGCCAAGAACCGCTAAACCAATTAGGCCGGGTATTAATGCTTCTTTTAATGCTAACCAACGAGTGTCGAGCTCGAAGAAGCCAATACCGCCGGTTAATAGTACGCTGACAAAGCCAAGTGCCGCGATGAAGTTAAACTTCTTGTTGCGGACTAACTCCATACCACCGTAAGCAATAGGGAAGGCAAGCGCGACAAGTAGTGCTAAGCCAGTTCCTAGGTGCTCCTCTCCACTGAACTTCATTAAGATGAATGAAGGAAGAAAGACGTTAAATACGACTTCGAAAAGAGGACTCGATTTTTTGTTTTCTGTGCTGCTCATAATTTCTAAATACATTATGTTATGGATTTATTCTCAGGGATTGTTGTTTACCTCGCTCAAGATGTAAAGCCTTAAGACGTCATGCTGTGTAACGACATGTGACATCAACGACATCTCTGAACTTATAGAACGCGTAATTCAACACTTTCGTGTCTGAGCTCTCGATTAACTTGGGGCTTATGGTGTGAAAGCAGTTGCTTGCTGAGTCAATTTATATGAACGCCATAGCTAAGCTTTCGCGTTTTTCTGCAGTGATCCACATTCATCAAGTTACCTAAGGCTGCAAACGCATATCCATATAATTGGAAACATGTACGGCAAGTTGCTTGTGATATTTTAGTTATGTTATAACATAACTAAAATATCACTCTTACTGAGAATAACGTTCGTATCGGTAAGAGGAAAACATCAAGCATGTATCAAGGAGATGACGTAATGGATGCCGTGTTAACGAAACCTGTGACAACCAATAATAACCAGCCACCTAACATTGGTTCTGCTGCGAGTATCAAGGAGCAGGCGAATCATGATCCATGCTTTAGCGCTTCTGAGCAGCCAACAGTGCTAGCAGACATCTATCGAAGCGATGTCAATATTGCGATTTGGCAGCGTACATTCGATGAAGATTTAACAATGGCAATCAGTGAATTTATCGCCTTGAATCCAAACTTCAGTAAATCTATGAGCCTGTCTCCAGACAACGCCTATGAGAAATTGGAGTTTGCTACCGACGAAACCGCATCTAAAGCACTACTAGAAAACATGGTAGAGCTGGTGGATATGTTCTGTTGTTTGTTTGATCTTGAAGAAGTAGGGCTCCGTTTAGCGGTTCTGAATAAAGCGATGTGTCCACGCTTCCATGTTGACCAAGTCCCTTGCCGTTTAGTGACTACCTATCATGGTGTTGCCACTCAATGGCTGCCAAACGACTTGGTCGACCGTACGAAGCTAGGAAGAGGGAGTAACGGAAAGCCAGATTCAGAGTCAGGCTTGTACAGTCATGAGTCGGATATCGAGCAACTTTCGAGTGGTGATGTGGCATTGCTTAAAGGGGAGCGATGGAGTGGCAACGAAAACGCGGGTCTGGTGCATTGCTCACCCGTAACTTCATTTAACGAGACGCGATTGTTGCTGACGTTAGATTTTGGTTAGTCGCGCTCTATTCGCGAGACGATTTTTAGAAGTCGCCGGCTTACCCCTTTTGTACATCCGGTTTTATACTCGTCAAACCTATTAATTTACGCCAACACTGTCAGCATAATGATGAGCAGCGCCGCTAAAGCTAGTACGCCTAACGCACGCCATTGAGAAACAAACGCAACACTGCCATTAAGTTCGATTTTTCTTTGGAAGCCAGTGACCATTGCCCAAGTTAATGGTTTTGAGCGTAATTTATAGAACAAAACGGCAAGGACGTGTACCGCAATCAGAGTTGGAAGTACTTTTATCATAGTGAGGTGAATGTTTTCTAATAATGAAAATACGGAGTCATTCAACCAGATATTTGCATAGGGTAAGTGATCAAGAAGCCCTGCTAAGGCTAAACCAGAAACACACTGAATAGTTAAAGCTGATAACAGTGTAACAACCATCCAACCGCCAGCAGGATTATGGCCTGGCTTTTCTTTTTCTTTTCCTAATAAATAACGAACTACTGATTTAGGTGATCGTAAAAACTGTCTGAACCGGCTCGTTTCGCTACCCACCCAACCCCAGACCAATCGCCAAACGATTAATGTCATAAGTGCTAGCCCAAGTTGAACGTGGGGTCCATTACCTGAAATGCCCGATGCCATTAACCCCATGAAAAGCGCCGCTTGCGTCCAATGGTATAGGCGAGTTGATAGATCCCAAATCTTCATAGTTTCACTCTCTCTTTTGTTTATTTAATCTCTGTTCGCTTTACAGTAATTTACACAGCAATAGTTGTAATTGCAACTATTGCTGTGTAAATTGATTTTATCAAGGAAACACAGGCATCAAAGAAACACAGACATCAGAGAAAAACGGAACATCGAAACGAATCATCGATGTCTGTATCGAAACCAGACAACAAAAGCTATATGAATCGAGGAGAGATCAATATGAACAAGAGAATGATGCACAAGAGATTGGTGAGCCTACTGTGTACTACAACCGTTTTACTTAGCACCCACGCTTTGGCATCACAAGATCATTCGAGCCAAATTGAACAGCGCCAATACGCATTTACACAAGTTGAAACCTTGATTGAGCAAGCCAAAGACTCATTAGATGGCAACGATACGAGTTGGCAGGTATTAGAAGAAACGAGTTTAGAGTTAACAGCTCATAGCGAATTGTTATTGACGTCATTTCCGGTGGGCAGCCAAGAGGGAAGTAAAGCTAAAGAGAGTGTGTGGAGTGAGCCTGAAAAATTCCAACGACTACTAAGTCAAATGAATCAAGGGTTCCAAGAACTCTATCAAGGTAGCCAACAAGGTAATGTATCACTGGTGGAATCAGGGTTAGAAGCAGCGCAGGCGACTTGTAAAAGCTGCCATCGTTCATATCGCTCACGTTGGTAATAACATTCAGTCCGCTCAACTAACTAACCCCATTTAACCAGTTAAAATTATTTAGCCAAAAAGGAACAAAATATGAAAATGAGTGTGTTTATAACACTAGCCGTTTCAATCATGTTTTCTGCTTTCACAAACGCAGCAGACTATGCCGTTGCTCTAGGCTACGCTGATGTGAATGTTCAACATTTGGGCTACAAACTTTCTGTGACGAACAACTAGTAGTCGTTGGTTGTTGAGTTAGTATTGGGTAAGTGAAAATACAATAACTGACAAAACTAATAGTTAGTAAAGTAATTAAAGCGATTATTAACTAACCCCAACTTCGGTGAAATCTAAGTAATCGAATATAAGTGTTGATCTGATAGAAATAAGAATGCCGTTAGGTTTAAATGACGAGAAATAAAGGGCTGAACGTTATGTGTTGGGTCCTTTTCTATTTTTTCGTCTAGATAACAACGCTATGTTGAGCGTATTTAACTTAATTACCCTCCAACAGGCTGTTCGGTATGATTTCTCATACAATCAATAATTTACTTGGTGAATGTCTCGCTATGCGTGCCCCTACTCACATATATTGCTGATATTAAGCTTGGATGGTTTATTAATTTATTTTAAAGCGTAAAATAAATGGTGCTTGCAAACTGTGTTGGTGACAAATTTGTCACCGCGGTTTTTACTTCTAAATTATAGGTTTCCTATGTTCAAGAAACTCTCGCTTAAAAATAAGCTGGCGATCTCTGCCAGCATGGCCATTATCCTGGGGGGGATTTTGGTCGAAGTATTGTCTTTTCGTGCTTCATTACAACGGTTGGATATTGAAGTTGAACAGCGCTTAGAAGGTGCATCAGCTTCTTATAATCAATATGTATCGGATTGGATCTTATCCAAAGAACGTGCGCTTACTTCACTTTCGAAGGAGTCAACACAAGAAAGCTTGGTCACTCACCTGAAGCAGGTTCGTGATTCAGGGGCGTTTGATAATGTGTTCTTAGCGTTCCCTGATGGCTCGCAAAAAAATGCGAATGGCGTAGTGTTGCCACCGGGCAATGATGATCCACGCGTATGGGGTTGGTACACCAATGCGGTTGCGAACCCAAGTAAGGTGTTCATGGATAACCCAACGGTTGCTGCGGCAACTGGGGCGAACGTTGTGTCGTTGGGTACTGCAATGCAACTGCATGGTCAGCAGGTCGTTTTGGGGGCCGATGTAGAAATTACCGACATTCTAAACAGCCTTGAAAAAGTGATTCTTCCAGGTGAAGGCTACATGTTTATCGCGACCAACAAAGGCACGGTTTACACGCACGCTGATACAAAGTTGCTGAACGAGAACATTAGCTCGCTAGGGCTAGATTTTGCTGATGTACAGAAGGCACTGACTAGCGGTAAAGACACGGCTATCGAGTTAAATGGCAGCGACTATGTTCTGTACGCACGTGCGATTGATGGTACAAGCCTGATTACTATCAGTGTTGTTAATCATGACTCTTTGGTTGCACCGTTATTTGATGCGGTGATCGGTCAAGTGTTGGTGACACTGTTGGTTGTGATTGTATGTACCATATTGTTTAACCTGCTGTGTACTATTCTGTTCCGTCCGTTGAACCATGTGTCTCAAGCACTGGCGCAGATCGCTAATGGTAGTGGTGATTTAACTCAGCGTATTCATGTTGAGAACCAAGATGAAGTAGGAGAACTAGCACAGAACTTCAACACTTTTGTAGGAAGTTTACAGCAGTTGATTGGTCATATTCGTGGGCAATCAGAGCAGCTTAACAGCCAGTCAGAGAAAAGTACTCAGCGAGCGAATCGTTCGGTGGATGAGCTTAATCATCAACAGCAAGAGATCACCATGGTGGCGACGGCTGTAACGGAAATGGCGAGTGCAACGCAAGAGATTGCATCGCATGCTGAGCAAACAGCAAAAGCGGCACAAGACTCTGCGACAAGCACTAATAGCGGTCACGCCCTGGTTGTCGATACCAAAGGTTCTATCAATAACCTTGCCAATGAAGTGAATGAAGCAGGTAATGTGATCAGTGAGCTAAACAAGCATGCTCAAGAGATTTCGACGGTACTTGCTACGATTCAAGGTATTGCAGAGCAAACTAACTTGCTTGCTTTGAATGCTGCGATTGAAGCGGCGCGTGCTGGTGAACAAGGTCGTGGTTTTGCTGTAGTTGCAGATGAAGTACGTGTGCTTTCTCAACGAACTCACTCTTCAACAGAAGAGATAAAGTCAACGATTGATGTTTTACAACGCACAACGGCTCAAGCGGTTGATCTTATGGAGAGCAGCTCGAAACTGGCAATACATTCCGTCGAAGATGCCGACCGAGCTTCACATGCGCTAGAAGAGATCAACACAGCGGTGGCTTTGATTAGTGATATGGCGACTCAAATTGCTACCGCAGCAGAAGAGCAAACGCACGTGACGGGTGAAATTACTCAGAACATTACGACCATTAAAGATGTTACGGACCACTTAGTTGTGGGCGCACAGGACAGCTTAACTGAGTCGAACGAACTTAAGAGCCAAGCCGCTGGTTTAAGTGACAAAGTGGCGACTTTTAAGCTTGCTTAACTGTGTCACTCACTGATGCCTGATCAGTGAGTGATTGTTAAGCAATAAGTCAAAGCGACGTAGATTACGTCGCTTTTTTTGTATTTGTGAGTAATCAAATTATTTATTAATCAGTTTCTGAAAACTCTTTCAGCGCACTCATTGCAGCTTCTGCTTTCTCTTTCTGAACGAAGATATGGTCATGGTAATAACCAGCAATTACGTTGGCGCTAATGCCGTATGAACCTAGCTTGGTGGCAAAAGCCGCTGTTAATCCAACTGCTTCAAGACTCGAGTGGACCGATAAAGTGATCAGGCTAAATACACCGTCGAAGTCTAACTGAGCTTTGGTCGCAACGCCTTCTTCAAGAACCAGTGTTAAACTTTCCTTTTCACGAAAGGTCGCGATTGGTTCGAGTTGAACATAATCTCCCAATCCCCCGTCTACAGTACAAAAAACATAATCACCTTCAATGAGCTCTGGTGACATGGACTTTAGCAGAATGTCTAAATCGGTAATGGCGGTCATCGTCTTTTTCCCTGCGTAATCGCGTTTGTTTATGGTGTTGTATCATGCAGCCAAGATAGAATTTAGTTCTGCATAAGTAAAATTAATAATACTTATTCCACATCAGTATCGTTAATGTCGAGATTCCTTCCATCTTGATGGCATCGAACAAGTGCTGAGTGGTGAGATGGAGTGGCACTAAGTTCATTATCTCGGTTGTGTTTTAGAACAGCCTGGAGATTGTGTGTTACATTTAAGTTGATACACAACTGGAGATATCGATGATCTGGCTTTCAGTGAAAGTACTACAGATTGGACTTGTCTATGGATACAGGAAGTATCAAAAAACGAAAAGAGCTCCTATGTAGGGGCTCTTTTTTTAGATGGCCTTGTTCTTATTAAAGTGAGACTTTCTTTTGGAACGAACAGTGTTGAAAGAAATGTTGTATTTGTCCGGTTTAATAGCCAGTACCTAAACTGATTCTGAAATTTCATATCACCAATAAGCGAAAGTATGTTGAAAATAGAACAAGTTACCCCTCATATCGGTGCGCGAATCCATGGAGTCGATCTCGCCACATGCAGTGTGACCGAACTCGATGAGGTTTATCAGGCGCTGATTACCCATCAAGTAATCTTACTAGGTGATCAAGTACTCTCACCAGAACAACACTTGATGATTGCAGAGCGATTTGGACAGCTCGAGCCTGCGCATCCCTTCTTTCCTCGCGTCGAAAGCGCACCTCAGGTGAGTGTCATCGAAACAACCCGTGGTAATGCACCCATGGAAAGCTATTGGCATACGGATCTAACCTGGCGCAAAGTGCCATCGAAAGCTTCTTTGTTGCATGCTCAACATATTCCAAGCACCGGTGGGGATACGATTTGGTGTTCGATGACGGCGGTTTTCGAGTCATTAGATGAAGACATGAAAGCAAAGCTGAGAGGGTTGTCTGCGACTCATTCGCTGGTGGCTTTCGAGGGAGTTGAGTCAGATCAGATAGAGCTTGATTGGCACAAATCACTACTTAAAACCGCGCAGAAAAATCCACCTGTAATCCATCCTGTTGTTCAGAGCCATCCGGAAACCGGTAAAGAAACACTTTATATCAATGAACAGTTTACTCGTTATATCAACGAGCTCGACCGACAAGATAGTGATGTTTTACTTTACCAACTGTTTGAAATTGCACGACGCCCTGAGTTTCAAGTCCGTTTCAAATGGGACAAGGGATCAATGGCTATTTGGGACAATAGGGTAACGCAACATTACGCGGTGATTGATTACGGCGATACTCCAAGAAAGATGCATCGCGTTACAGTGACATAATGCAAACGAAGGGGCGCAGCACTTGCTAAGGCGCGTTATTGGTGTAGGCGTGAGCGTATAAATCTGAATCACTTAGGGATGTTGTCTGAGTTAAAGTATGAAACCGAGACTTTATTCATCTAAGTCATAATAAAATCAAAAGCGTTGATACATATTTGATTGAAAGCTCACTGCTCTGAGGTGATGTGTAATATACTCAGCGGAAAACATAAGAACCAACATCAAATTTTAGACTTTGTAAACGTTAGGGCTTAGTAAATAAAGTATTTGTATGAACGCGATTCGTAAAGTTTATCAGTACGCAGAACCTAACCTAACCCTTGTGGGTTGGATGGGCTTTGTCGGTTTCCCTGCTTACTACATTGTATGGGAATTCTTGTTTCCGCAACCCTATGAAAATTTAGCCGTGCGTCTGTTTTGCTCGGTATTGTTCCTTGGGATTGTTGTTCGTAATCGTATTCCATTTGATTGGCGAAAGTACCTTCCGGCTTATTATCAAGTCGCTATTACCCTCTGCTTACCGTGTTTTTTCTTTTACATGCTGCTGATGAATAACTGGTCCAACGTATGGGTTATGTCTTTCATGTCGGCTATTTTCCTCCATATTCTATTAGTTCACGTCACCCGAGTGATGTTTGCACAAACCTTCGCCGGGATAGGGATTGCTACCTTGTGTGCGTGGGTGGCACAAGGCTTCTACTTAGAGCTCACCATGGATTGGACGCATGTGCCAATCTTCTTATTTATCTATTTGTTCGGTAACTTATTTTACTTCCGTAATCAGGTGGAACATGAGAATAAGGTGTCATTGGCGAAATCTTTTGGAGCTGGTATCGCGCATGAGATGCGAAACCCACTAAGTGGTTTACTGACATCTATTGATGTTATGCAGTCCATATTGCCGAATCCGAAAAGTGGTGGCCACCAAGGGCAATACGCTTTGAGTAATGAAGAAGTTATACAGTTACGTGAAGTGGGTGATGAAGCGATGGAGATTATTCACTCAGGTAACGAGACGATTGATCTGCTATTGACTTCAATTGATGAAAACCGAGTATCTCGTTCTACGTTCAAGAAACATTCAGCTCAAGCGGTGGTGGAAGGGGCGATAGATAGCTTTAACTATAAGCGCTCAGCTGATAAATCAGCGATCTCTTTAGATGTACAAAGCAACTTTGACTTCTTGGGTAGTGATACCTTGTTGAAGTACGTGATGTATAACTTGTTCAAGAACGCATTCCATCATCGCAGCCCTGAAGATTTTCATATTCATGTCACCATGTGCAGTGATGACGTGACCAATCAAATTATGGTTACCGATAACGGATCTGGTATTTCAAACGATGTCATTCGACGTATCTTCCAGGATTTTTACACCACCGGCCAATCAGGTAACTACGGCTTAGGTTTGCCATTTTGTCAGAAGGTAATGCGGTCGTTTGGTGGAGAGATTAAGTGTAAGTCTGAGGTGGAACAGTGGACGCAGTTCACGATGACTTTTCCATCTTTGACTTCTCACTCTGTGAACGAAATTATGAGTGAGCTCACTAAGCTAAAGACAGTGTTGATGGTGAGTGACCAGAAAGTACTCTCTGATAAAATTACTGAGACATCACGTTTTATGGGGTTTGACCTAACCGTATTAGACGTTGTATCAGCACTTAAAAATAAGGAATATCAATTTGAGTTCGACTTGATTTTCGTTGATATGGAGAGCTTAGATTTAAGAGCCAATTACCTCGATAGAATTGAATCTTTGCTATCGTTCACTGAAGCGAGAATCATCTATTTGTATGAGCATCATCCCATTAAGCGTGTTCGTAACGTTGCTTTTGAACCGATTTGGGTGGAAACACAAGTTTGGCTACTGAATACCAAAGCCACCATCGAGCGCTTACTTTTCGATTCTAATTACGTGTTGCCATCGGTTGCTGTGAAACCACTAGAGGCGACTAATAAACGTACGATAATGGTGGTGGATGACAACGAATCTTTGCGCCGTTTTACCGCAATGTTATTGGAAAAACAGGGCTTTGACGTTGTACAGAAAGAAGATGGCCAACAAGCGTTAGATGCTTTGGATACCGAGGATGTTGATTTGATTCTGATGGATATCGAGATGCCAATTATGGATGGTATTGAAGCTTCTCGTCGAATCCGCAGTGCAGCCAAAGAATACTCTACAGTGCCGATTATTGCTCACACAGGCGACAGTTCCCCAGTGACATTGGAAAAAATGGAATCGTCAGGCATGTCAGATTTTATTGTGAAGCCAGCGGATAAAACCCGACTGTTCGATAAAATTGCACACTGGATTTGATTGGTTGTACCGTCCGGTTATCCAGCTGAACTAGATGAATAGATGAATAGATGAATAGATGAACACAAGAAAGAGCTCAGCAATTCGCTGGGCTCTTTTTGTATCGCGACATGATAGCGTCTATTCAGTCCTGCCGTTTGTGTTAGTTATAGAATTGGTGTGTACAGAGTTATACGAACTCTAACTCTGGGTGATGGTACGCTTCGTGACAAACTGTGAGCACATGGTCAATGTCTCGTGGTGTCATATCGGCATTCACTGAAAATCGGATGATGTTCTTGTTCTTGCCCGTAGCGGGGCGGCAGAACACCGCACCGAACACATTCCGTTCTTCGAGGAAATCGCGAACACGTTCAGTGTTTCTTTCACTACCACATTCTAATGCCATAATTTGAGACTCGCTGCGGATATTAAAGCCAATTCGTTTTAGACCCGTAGTCAACGATTTAGCACGCTGGAACAGAGCCTGCCGTTTATCATCTGCACTTTTGATTACCTCTAATGTTTTCTCTAAACGGACCACCTCTTGTGGTAACACGGTCGAGCTGAAAATCGCGGGATAAGCAACAAACGGTAAGGTTTCTGAAAGCAGTTTTGGTCCAAGGATCGCGCCTGCACGATAAGCAAAGGTTTTAGCCAAACTTACGGTGATGAAGTCGACTTGCTTTGTAAGGCCCAATGCGTGAACTATGCCGGCACCATTTTCCCCATGCGTGCCCAATGAATGCGATTCATCAACGACGACGGCACAATCAAACTCCTGCGCCATTTCGTAGATGTCGCGTAGTGGGGCGATGGTCCCAATGGTACTGTAAACCGAATCGACCACAATAACGCCTGAGCCGTGGCGCTCTAACTGTTTACGCAGGTGATTCATATTGTTATGCATAAACGGGTGGGCGATGCCGCCAGCGGCACGAATGCCTTCCCATAGCGACATATGGGCAAAAAAGTCGATATACACCGATGTGTCCGGCGGGCAGATGGTTTGTAATAGTCCAATATTGGCCGCCCAACCTGACTGAGAAAGCAAACAGCTCTCCATTCCGACATAGTTCGCGAGCTCGGTTTCAAACGCAGGTTTAGACTCTTCATCTTGTAAAAAAATTGCAGACATCACTACGTTGTCATCGTGTTCGATAATCGCCGCTTGATGGGCGTCTTGAATCGGTTTGTTGTGTGACAGTGCTAAGTAATCATTGCTCTGCATCACGACGGCGTTGCGCTGAGGTCGTTTACCCAATACCAAGTGCTTTTGGCTTTGGTTCTGGGTAATGAGGTCTTGAATATAGAAGTTCAAGCGTTCTTCGATAAAGGAAGGTAGTGGTTTGTTTTTTGTTGTATCACTCATAATTATTCTCTTCAAATACGGGAAAACGCCAGCGCCGGCGGTTGTATATTGAAGTTAAAAAGTGATGTGTCATTAGCCAGTTTGCATAATTTTGTATGTGCTAGCAAACTCAGTATTTAAAGGTATCGAAGCGAGTCATTTTCCTTACGGTGCGGGGCTTTAACCTAGATCAGATTGGAATGATAGCCTTCTTTTTTATGATAAAAGGCTATTAAAATTTCGGTGTTCTAATGACCCTGAAAAAAGTCGATTCTGAAAAGCTTTGATGTCCTAGCTGCGTATTATGAACTGGCACGTATTAAGAACTGGAACGTATTAGCTATGAACGTGAATCAGTTCGATTAAGTCGTTCAATTCCTGCTTGGCTTTTCCCTCTAACGAGTAACCAATATTGATGCGTAAGCAATTGCTGTAAAGGTCATGAGTGCTAAACAGGTGCCCAAGCCTGATATCAATGTTGTGGTCGGCAACTGCCTGAGCAAAGCTTGATTGGTTCAAATTTGGTATTTGTAGCCAAAGTACCATGCCACCTTGTGGGTTACTTATCTTTACTCCTTGAGGAAGGTGCTGAGCCAAATAACTTAGGTATTGCTGGCGCAAAGAGAGAAGCTGAGTACACCTTCTTCTAACGTGTTTTGCGTATTGACCAGATTCGATAAAGTCAGCAACTGCAAGCTGAGTGGGTAGGGCGACGCCATAGCTTGCAGCAGAAAACTGAGCCTTGTATTCGTTAATGAACCTCCCTGGTAAGCACCATCCTAATCGGTAACTCGGTGACAAGCTTTTCGATATTGAACCACACCATAGTACATAGCCGCCTTTGTCGTAGTATTTCGCGGGGAGTGGAGTGTGTGAGGAATAAGAAAGTTCCAGATACACATCATCTTCAATGATCGGTACTTGATAGTGATTCGCTAATTCAGCAAGCTTTTGTTTTTGACTAGCCGACATGTTGATCCCTTGAGGGTTCATATGAGAGGTACAAAAAATCGCGGCATACACTCGTTTATTCTTCAAATGTGCTTCTAATTGTTGCAAGTCGATGCCGTCATCTAGAGATGGGATCTCGATGATTTGTCGCGACATCTTTCCGAGCAACTCCAGAATGCCGTTGAAACAAGGTGAACTAATCGCGATGGTGTCGCCTTCTTTGGTGCACGATTCAAGTGCAGCCTTAATCGCAGACATACAGCCTGCCGTAATCACCATCTCTTCAGGTGAAAAGTGTACATCGAGCTTGGCAAAGTGAGTGGATAATGCCTGACGTAACATTGGCTCACCTTGTGTATCTGGGTAATGGTTTAGCCTGCTGCTCATACGCCGAATAGCGCGGCGAAAACTGCGTTCCAGTTCAACAATCGACTGTTCATCATTGGCGGTGCTAGACACCCCTAAAGGTCCATTGATTGAGCTGTGAGTCGATGAGGTTAGCTTGACGCTCGACACTTTACTTTCAAACTGTGCCCACTCTGGGGTTGAACGAGCAGGTTTATGAGGAGAAACAAAATACCCTGCTTGCGGTCGAGAGTGTATCCAGCCTTGTGATTCCAGTTCTTGGTAGCAGCTCACCACGGTCGACATGCTGATGGCTTGTTGTTTAGCTAATTGACGCAGCGAAGGCATGCGTCCACCTTCGGGTCTTTTCCCCGTTTCAATCTCATCAATAAACTGATTGGCTAGCTTTCTGTAGATGCTCATGGTCACGACCGTTGTTAACTGTACTGGTTTTTATTGTAAAAATTGTATCTGTACTGGTTTTATTGATCAAGGGATACTCATTCAAAACAAAGGAGGGGTCAGTATGAAAAGAAATGATTTGTTGTTAGCGGTGTTCGTGATGGCAATTTGGGGATTCAATTTCTCGATGATCAAAATGGGTGTAACCAATGTTCATCCGTTGTTGGCAACCGCCGCGCGTTTCTCGCTAGCGGTGATTCCGGTGATATTTTTTGTAGCAAGACCGAATGTCGCGTGGCGTTATTTAGTTAGTTATGGCTTTGTGTTTGGTGTGGGCATCTGGGGCATGGCTTCATGGTCAATCACCGCTGGGCTCTCATCGGGGCTTTCGTCGGTGTTGCTTTCAACCAATGTGCTAATTGGTATGGCGGTTGGCGTGTGGGTTTTCAAAGAAAGTGCGTCGGTTCGCAAGTTAATGGGTGCGATGTTAGCGATGTGCGCGTTGGCGGTGCTGGTTTCCGCAGCAACGGGCAATGTCACTGTTAATGGCGTGATTCTTATTATGATCGCAGCGTGTAGTTGGACGTTAATGGGCGTGATTGTTAAAGCGTCTAAAACCACTCAGGCTTTTGCGTTTAACGTGTGGGGCATGCTATTTGCGCCAGTTCCATTAGTGTTGTTTGCGGTGATGCTGCACGGCGACCAAATTATTTGGCAGGCGATAGAACAATGGGATTGGAACGCAACGATTGCTGTGTTGTTTCAGGCTTACCCAACCACGCTATTCGGTTACTGGGTGTGGAATAAACTGTTAATTCAATATCCGTTAAGCACGACAGCGCCGTTAACCTTGCTAGTACCTATCTTCGCATTGATCAGTGGTTACTTTATGTATGACGAGGTGCTATCAGTCGCTCAAGTTGTGGCATCTGTACTGTTTCTAGTCGGTATAGGTTTGATAGTGAAGCCTGCTAAGACAACCGTAAGACCTCTTAGGGAAATAAAGACGATTGATTGAGCGTTTTCTAAAAACACAGCAGAATAGCATTGTCGAAAGGATTGACTAATTCGAATTAAATTCTGAAATGATACAAATATCATATTTAATAATGGTTACTTAGTAACCTCTGTTGAGTTTGATATCAAATCAAGTGGCTGATTTTATTGGGTATAGGATAGAGGTCTCAAAAATTATCTTTTAGAACACTAAAGTTTTAAATTCTTATTATGTTGTATTTTGCGGGATATAATATCACATCGTACCTGTTGGCTAGGTGTTTTTAGCTATATATGTGACTTTGCAAGGGAGTTATCTTCCTGATTTGAAAGAATAATTAAATTGATGAGATAAAAAAGTTGGCGAAAATCAGAAGCTTGGCATACACTTTCCTTGTAAATGACCTTATCTCATTGATTGAATAGGGTAAATGCTTTGGCGCTACTGAAGATGGTAGCAATGTATAACATAGCTTTGAGGAAAGTTTTATGGCACTCACTAAAGCCGATTTGGCTGAGAACCTGTTTGAAACACTCGGATACAGCAAGCGGGATGCCAAGGAAACGGTTGAAGTGTTTTTCGAAGAAGTTCGTAAGGCACTTGAAAATGGCGAACAGGTAAAACTGTCTGGTTTTGGTAACTTTGATCTTCGTGAGAAAAACGAGCGACCTGGTCGTAACCCGAAAACTGGTGAAGACATTCCAATTTCTGCTCGACGTGTTGTTACTTTTAGACCGGGACAAAAACTGAAGGCCCGAGTCGAAAATATTAAAATCGAGAAGTAGCCAAGCAATAGACCACGCCTAGCGTGGTCTTTTTGTATCTACGTCTTATGCATCATTTGCTGACTGTCTTGTCACTAGTTTCTCTTAGTGGTATCACCTGACTCTCTTTTCTTAGCTACCCTTCTCGTTAATCACCCTTCTCGTTAACTACTAATAGTGACATCCCTATATTTTGCTTTCTGATAGTAATGAACTAATGAACTAATGAACTAATGAAAGCAACGCGAGAGCACTAATAAAAAGAAAGGGCTGCGATTATGCAGCCCTTTGTCGTTCTTGTTTATGGTAAGCGTTTATGCCGCTTTAATGTGCGTGGTAATGTACGGTTGCCATGCTTGTTGGTAAAGCTCTAAAGATTGGCGTCTTAGGCTATTGATTTGTGCCGCTTCAATGTCATTGATTGGGCGATGTTCTGCAATTGCGTGACGCTCAATGCCTTGGATGATTTCGTAGAGTTCGTGCTCAGGGCCACTTTTCACATCAGCAATCGCTTTCAAGTGAAGTTGAACCTCTGCAATGATGTTGGTTTTAGGTAAACGAACCAACAAGTTAAGGTCACGGTAGCCAGAATCGGCTGGTGACTTAAACTTGTTTTTCAGCTTAACAACGTCTGCTTCACGGCTTAGCGCTTCGTAAACTTCAACCAAGCTTTCTACATCGTTCGCGATGATAGTTGCACGGGCTAAGTCGGTAATTTTTGTTACATCACCATCAAGCTCAAGGGCGATTTTTTCTTCTGCACGAGCTTGAGATTTAACGCCAGCAAATAGCGCTTCAGAATTGGTGAGTAGGGCAGTACTTTTACAGATAGTTTCTAGTTCAGCTTGGCCTTGATGCGCTTTGCTGTACAGAATATCGAAGTCGGTGTAAGGCTGAGTCGGGCGTGAGTCGAAGGCTTTGATGCCGTAAAGGCCGCTCAAACTATGACGGAATACGTTTGATGAAACTTGGTTTTGCGCAGGAGTGCGCGTTTGATCAGTCGAACTTGTTGAAACAGGTGCTGCTGCGAATGCAGGCGCTCGGCTCAATACCAATAGCATTAGGGCCGTCGTACGGAGAAATACACTCATTCAAACTCCAAAATACAAGGTTACAAAAACGGGTAGTTAAAAGGGGTAACCAGTAACGCACAAGAGTAAAAACAGCTTAACTAAACTCACTACATATTAAATGGGGCTAGCTAAGACAGAAACCAACTCTAACGTTTAATATTGCTTTAAAATGTGAAGATATAGACAAATAATCCAACTGTTAGTTCCGCAATTATTAGAACTTTGAACTTAGCCAGTTTCTGATTTCATCGAAACCAATTTGGTACTTTAAACCAAGCTAAGGTTGCTCTTACCTCTCTATACTGTACCCTTGCATTATGACTGTTTAACATGAACGAAAGATGAATAACCCTGAATTTTGGCACAATAAATGGGCAGCCAACCAAATTGGTTTCCACCTCGAAGATGTAAACCCACTTCTGATTAAATTTTGGGAAAAGACTGAGCCTAGCTACGAGAAGAGTGTGTTTGTTCCACTTTGTGGTAAAAGTGAAGATCTGATTTGGCTAGCTTCAAAGCATGAAGATGTTCAAGGTGTCGAGTTAAGCCAGATTGCGGTTCGCGCATTTTTTGCAGAGCACCTTTATACCCCGACTGTGACTCAAATTAGCGGTCAGCACGAGCTCTACCAATTCGATGAACTGAACATCTACACGGGCGATTACTTCACAGCACCAATCCAGCCTGTCGATACCATTTATGATCGCGCGTCTTTAGTCGCATTGCCTGAAGAGATGCGAGTGCAGTATGTAGAGCGTTTGAAACAACTGCTGAAACCGGGTGGTAAGATCCTTCTGGTGACGCTGGATTACGACCAAAGCGAAATGGCGGGGCCTCCGTTTAGCGTACCTAAACTAGAGATCACTCAGTTGTTCGCTGGATACCAAATCACATTGTTGAATCAAGATATAGCGAACGATGAACATCCGAAGATCGCTAAGAAAGGCTTGTCTCGCTTCTGTGAAGAAGTGTATTTGATTGAGTCAGACGCTTAAGTTCAGTTTGCTTAGTTAAGCCAACAGATAACACCAACAAAAAGACGGGCTCGATAGCCCGTCTTTTTTATTGTTCAGATTTGAAGTCGTGATTGTTCAGATGCGAGAACGTAATGGTTCAGATCTGAGTTAGTCGTTACCAATTAGTAGTCTAGTTGTCATTAGCTAGAAAATGGTAATTAACAGCTAGTAAATCACTTTTACTTTAGAAGCACTCTCAATTGCATCTTCAATCGCAGTCTCAGTGCTGTTGCGACGAGTAAGCGCCACACCTAGACGACGGCGACCATCGATATCAGGTTTACCAAACAAGCGAACTTGCGTCTGTGGTGCGTCTAGCGCCTCTGTAAGACCTTCAAAACGAATGTTGGTTGAAGTGCCTTGACCAAGGATAACCGCTGATGCACACGGACCGTATTGCGTGATGGATTTGATCGGCAAACCGGTAAACGCGCGTACGTGCAGTGCGAATTCCGATGAGTCTTGAGACATAAGAGTCACTAAGCCAGTATCGTGTGGGCGAGGGGATACTTCGTTGAAGATAACGTGATCGCCTTTGACAAACAGCTCTACGCCGAAGATACCGTGACCACCTAATGCGTTAACCACTTGTTCAGCGGTGTATTGCGCTGTTTTGAGTGCGTTGTCTGACATGACTTGTGGCTGCCATGATTCACGGTAATCACCATCTTCTTGGCGGTGACCGATAGGCGCACAGAAGTGAACACCGTCGACTGCGCGAACGGTAAGTAGCGTAATTTCGTAATCAAAGTCGATGAAGCCTTCAACGATCACACGACCTGCGCCAGTACGGCCGCCTTCTTGTGCGTAGTCCCAAGACTTCTGAATGTCTTCTTCTGTTTTGATAATGCTTTGACCTTTACCTGAAGAGCTCATTACTGGCTTAACAACGCAAGGCATACCGACGAATTCAACAGCGGCTGAGAAATCTTCAAAGGTGTCTGCAAAGCGGTAAGGAGAAGTGCTCAGTTTTAGCTCTTCTGCGGCTAGACGACGGATACCTTCGCGGTTCATCGTTAGCTTGGTCGCATTCGCAGTTGGAACGACATTTAAGCCTTGTGCTTCTAGCTCTACCAGTTTGCTGGTGGCAATAGCTTCAATTTCAGGAACCACATAATCTGGCTTTTCTAGTTCAATGATTGCTTGAAGTGCATCGCCGTCTAACATGTCTAATACATGGCTACGATGCGCAACTTGCATCGCAGGTGCGTCTACATAACGGTCACAAGCAATAACTTCCAAACCTAAACGTTGGCACTCGATAGCAACTTCTTTGCCGAGTTCACCTGAACCTAATAGAAGTACACGAGTAGCATTTTCACGAGTAGCAGTACCAAACATAGAAATTCCTTCCGATCTTTTGAACGATTGATTGAAAACGGGGTGATCATACTTATTTCAATGATAAAAGCAAACGTTTGCGCAAGTTGTTGCGTTAATTACAGGCATAAAAAAATCAGCCCTGTTAAATAGGGCTGATTATTTGAATTTATGTTAATCAGATGTACTTAGATTGCTAAGTAAGTCACTGGAATGTCGGGATTAATCGCTTCTAATGTAGATTGCGTATCCGCTAGGTGACTGATGCTACCTTCGGCAATTTCAACCAAGGCTGCGTTTTCAATCTGTTCAAAATCGAAGCCAGCCAGTTTAAGTTGAATCAACGCCACTTGCAGAGGAGGTAAGCTCGGGTTGAACGCTGCGTTTTCAGCGTAAGCACCAGTGAAAACCTCACCCGACGTCAATTGCAGTGAAACACCACTTAGGTTTTTGGTGTAAGGAGCATGGCTGCGGTTTAGTGCTGCTAGCGCTTCTACAACAATAGGCGTTGTTTCTTCAGTCGTGTGTTTATGATCAAGCTTAGTCATTAGGCCAGTCGTCACACCTAAATCAGCAGGGCCGAACGAGTCTGGTAGGTACTCTTGCAGAGACATTTCATCACGTTGTGGAAGCTGAACTTTAAGTTCTTTTGCTGTGGTCAGTTCGTTCATGAATTGACGACAGTGACCACAAGGGCTGAAGTTGATGGTGATATCAGAAATACCTTGTTCGCCTTTCATCCAAGCGTGGCTGATTGCAGATTGCTCAGCGTGTACTGTTTGGCCAAGTTGAGCACCAGCGATTTCAAGGTTTGCACCAAAATACAGAGTGCCGGACAAACCACGCACGATTGCACCAACATAAAAGTCAGATAACGGAGCGTAAGAATAGGCTGCGGCAAAAGGAAGTAGCGCAATACGTAGCTCGTCATCCGCTAAACCACTTGCTTGCAGTAGGCTAGCAAATTGTTCTGGAGACAATGTCGCGTCAAAGTTGTCTGCTAATACGATGTCACTCAAAAGTGCTTTGATTGCTGTTGGAGCACTTTCCAGCGCCAGGGTAATACGACTGTTCATGTTGAATCCTTAATTGACCTTAGGCTTTAATTCTATGTAATGCTCAGGAATTTTCTGTGACATGGATCACCACTACGTTGTTGTTGTTACATTGGTTTGCATAATTAGAGTGAGGTCACAGATGAAATCGATTGCAAGAGTAAAAACTACCATTGATATCCCATTTATTGGCCTAAACAGGGCGCGATTTGGCTGCTATTGCTAAATAAATGCGAATAAAAAGCCCAAACAGACACTGTAATAAACAGCATTCTGGTTGGGCTGAATCGCGTAGTGATCGTTTAGGTTAAGAATAGAACCAAACCACGAGCGAAAATATACTCGGTGCGATGATTGAGGTAATGACGCCGCAAAGCACAAGAGCCAAAGAACTGAATGCTGCATCTTCCTGATTCTTTTCAGCACAGGTTGCAGTGCCTAAAGCGTGAGATACGGTACCCATGGTTAAACCTCGGGCAATAGGGCTCTTAATACCAATGAGATTGTAGATTGGGTAAGCAAAAATCGCCCCAAACAGACCAACAATCAATACCAGTATTGCCGCAATCGCTGCTTCACCACCTAAATGGCTCGATACTTCCATCGCAATTGGCGTGGTGACTGATTTACCTAATAAACTCGCAATCAAACTTAAGTCTGCTTTAAAAGCCACAGCGATCAATGCTGTCGTTGTCATCGACATTACACTGCCTAGTGTGCAAGCAAAGGTGATGATGCGCCAGTTGGCTCTGATTTGAGGTAGCTGTTCATAAAGCGGATAAGCAAGGGCAACTACCGCGGGCTGCAGCATGTAGGTAATCCAGGTGTTGTCCGCATAGTAAGTCTCAAACGGTACTTTGAAGAACGTGAGTATCGGAATGATGATACCAATGCTGATCAGCAGGGGGTTACACAGCGGTGAGTTTACTTTTTGACTTACCCAGCGAGCAAACAGGAATACCACGATGGTGAGTAGAATCCACATGATCAGTTACCTCTCGAAAGCAAGCGGTCTAAAAACCATGATAAGGACACCAACACCAGCAACGTGCCACCAACGGCGCTGGCCATAATTGGCAATGCGTTCGCGATGAGCATGTCGAAGTGATCCATCAACCCAACACTGATCGGAACAAACAGTAAGATCATTAGCCGGATAATCAAGCTTGCACCGGGTTGTACCCAGTGCGAAGGAACAATACCAATCACCATGGCGGCAAACAGAATCAACATGCCAAAAATACTGCCTGGGATTGAGGTATCCAAAAAGTGCTGTAACGCGTTACCTACTGTAAGTGCACTTATGATTAAGGTGAAGGAGATTAAGCAGTAAACCAGTTGGATCAATCTTTCTTTCAAAGTGTTACGTCTCTTGATAATGGAATTAACTAGCTAACTTTTCTACGTATTGATAAACCGCCTTCAAGATAGCCATTTTCTTCTCGTCACTTTCATGTTCGTGCGCGAGGTTTTCAAGGTTGAGCATGTACTCTTCTAAACGGCACTCATAAAACTCACGACAATGGTTTGCCCATTTCAATTGCTCAGCTTCGTCGAGCGTCCATGGGAAGTTACGTGCACGGTAACGGAACAGTAACGGTTTAATACGTTCGTCACTGAAGGTGATATCCAAAGCTGCCAAGTTGTTCGGGTCAGTTTCACGAATGATGTTCATCGCTGTTTTATCAGCAGGTGAAAAGAAACCGTCGTAAAGGTGGGTATCAACATCATCACTCTTTTCGTACTCGCGCTCTTGAGAGTACAGGCCAATGAGTTTTTCGCGGATCTCTGGATGTTCGCGCAGCAGTGCCAAGTTTTTCAGGCATTGTTGGCGATCGATACCGATGGTTTCGGCATTTTCAGCCGTCAGCGTTTTGGCTGGAGCAAGAATAGGGCACTTGTTCAGCTGAACCAATTTGATTGGCACGGGTAGCTCGTCTTCACCCAGTTCACTGCGTTTGGTGTAGAGCCTTTCTCTGAGTTCATCAGCGTCCAGTTCTAACAGTGGGCTTGGATCTTTAGCTAAATCAACCACGATAACCGCATTTTGATTGGTTGGGTGCCAAGCCATAGGCACAATCCAACTTGTGTAGTTGCAGTCACGGCCAAACATGCCCGAAACGTGCATCAATGGTGTCATGTTTACAATATCAACCAGGTCATTCAGCTTACGCTTATGACGCATGTTGTAAAGGTAATCGAACATCTTAGGTTGTGCAGCTTTCAGCTTCTTCGCTAACTCGATGGTCGCAATAACATCGGCCATCGCATCGTGCGCGTTCTCATGTTCAATGCCGTTTGCCACAGATAGGTGTTCCAATTTGAAACTTGGATAACCTTCTTCGTTCTCTGGCCAAACAATGCCTTCAGGGCGCAGTGCGTGAACAGCGCGCATTACATCGAGTAGATCCCAACGAGAGTTGCCGTTCTGCCAGCTCCACGCATATGGGTCGATGAAGTTTCGGTAACAGGTGTAACGCGTTACCTCGTCATCAAATCGAATACTGTTGTAACCAAGGCTTGTGGTGTTTGGTTTGGCCAACTCAGCATGGATCTTAGCGATAAACTCTGGCTCAGGGAGACCTTGTGAAGCCGCTTTCTGTGGCGTGATACGGGTGATCAACGCAGCTTCAGGCGCAGGGAGGTAATCAGCAGGAGGTTGGCAATAGATAACCAGAGGCTCTCCAATAACATTGAAATCTTGGTCGGTACGAACACCCGCAAACTGACTCGGACGGTCTTTTGCTGGGCTAACGCCCCACGTTTCGTAATCGAAAAAGAAGTAGGTCGGCTGATTATCTGAACTCATTGAAATTCCTGAACAGCAAGCGCAGAACGTTTACTGTGGCTGAAGGTTAGTTTTGTTCAGTATCTGATAGTATGCGGTACGCGTGCAACCCAGATCACAAATAAATTATCGGAAAACGGTGCTTTACTATTCAATCGAGTCGGTGGGGATGCCTTTGAATCCAGTTGAGGCGGTTTCTTAGTTAATATAATCTGTCTATCGTCCGTTTAATCCGATGGAGGTGAGAGTATCAACAGGACTTTCTGTTTGATGGTTAGCTCTCGGTTTCTCAAATCTTTGTATATGGCCTTCCATTCTTGAAAGGTGACGATTATAGGGTTAAAACTGTTTACTGGTTTAGTGACGCCGTAACGCACGGTTTCAACTTCAGGTTCGAACGTACCAAACAACTTATCCCAAATGATCAAAACACCGGCGTAGTTCTTATCTATGTATTGCGGGTTTTTGCCGTGATGCACACGGTGGTGTGATGGGGTGTTAAAGATGTATTCAAGTGGCCCCAAGCTTCGTATCCATTGTGTATGGACGAAGAACTGCAAACCTAGATTCAGAAGCACCACAAAGACGACCCATTTAGGGTCGAAACCTATGATGACCAACGGTACCCAGAATAGCCACATCCCAGCAAGTGGGTACATTAAGCTTTGACGGAAAGCCGTACTGAAGTTCATCTGTTCTGAGCTGTGGTGCGCGACGTGTGCTGCCCACATCCAGCGAACACGATGGCTTGCTCTATGGAACCAGTAATAGCAAAAGTCTTGCAACACCATCAACACAATGAAACTCAGCACGCCAATTTCAATGTCCATTAAGCGCCAACCAAACAGCCATAGATACAGCTGCACGACCAATAACCCAGTGAGCAAATCGGAGAGTTGATGCATTCCCGCAAGCGTGAAGTTACACATCACTTCTGAAAGTTTATAGCTGGAGTTATCTGGCAGTCGACCTTGCTTCTGACCGATAAAATACTCAGCCGCCATGCACACGATGAATAAGGGCGCTAATACCAGCAGTAGCCATTCTGGGTGATTGATTAATGCGTCGATATTCATGTTTTATCCTTGTTGAGACGCCATACGCGTTCTTAGTATCAAGTTTACTTAGACTTGCTCGCCTGAGATTCAATCAGCAGAATTACGTTACCAGCGAGCAAAGTGATCTTCTGTTAGGCCAAGAACACCATCGAGTCGATGTGTCACTCCATTGTTGTCTTCAATCGAGCCAGAAAAGTGACCAATGAACTGACGAAAGTTACTCTTTAACAGCCATAAATTGAGCTTTTCGCTGCGGTTATTTAAGGGCGTAAAGGCCAGGTTTATACGTCCATCTTGTGATGTTATCTGCCAAGGCAAGTTCGTGTCTTGGCGACTGAACGTAAACTGTACCGGGTTAAGCAAGTGTCTGGTTCCATTGACCCATAACACGTTTTCGCAGCCTCCGGTTTCATTCACGCCCGCCGCGAGGTTTAGGCCAATATCTGTGCCATTGGATTGCGTGTTGATGCTTGCCCAGCGCCAGCTGGTTTCACGTCTCATGTAGCCCGCTGAAAAGTCATAACCGGCACGAGCTTGTTCGAGAACGAGTGATTCTCCTTTGATTTGGATTTCACCGCTGATGCGCAAAGCATTGTGCTTTTGGGTGTAAGTCCAACCTGAATAACCCGTTGGGCTGCACATCGCCAAGGGCATGCTATCGGCTTCAGGCTCTAAAGCGATATCGGCCTTGATGAGTTTGGTATTCAATCGAACTTGCCATTGCCCGCCTTCGATATCGAAAGCAATGCTTTGGCCTGCAATGCTTGTCTTTCCTTCAAATGGCGAAGCGGTAACTTGTTTATCAAACCCTAATGGCCTCAACCAAGATGACTCTTCTAGATGGTTGTTTTCAATATCGTACAGATAACAAAATGCCGTGCCTAAGTAGCGAATATCCGCGATAGCGACACCAATAATGTGCGTGTCGGTGACGATGCTGACAAATTGAAATTGCTTGTAGTGGAAGTGCTTCTGCCAAAGGTTTGCTTTTGCATCCATCGAGTTTCGGTAGTCAAAGTTCTCGATGTTCAGGTGCTTTGGGATGCCATCGAAATGTCCAATGATCGGCTGACCATTAGAATCAATCAAACTGTGTGGAGCAGGATTCGTTTTTATCATTGCGATAGTTCACATAAATTTAACAACTAAAGCCATTGTGCGATGAGTAGCGTAGAATTGGGAGGTCATATTCGGACAAGAGCGCGTTAGCAATCACGATTTTGTCAGTAGTGTTGTTGAAGCTGAGTAGTCATGTTGATGGGAATGGGCTCGATATAAGGAGAGACGATTGGAGATTATCGCGGAGTATAAGCCGACCGGACATCGGCATCAATTGGGTACATTAGATATCGCGCTGCTGTTGAATACGTTAGAGCAACGAGGTCTCGATATTGAAAGGCTACTCAATGATGTGGGTTTGCCGAACATGGATTGGCGAGACCCGAATGGAAAGCTGACTTACGCTGACAAACTTTCGTTATTTAGCGCGGCGAATCAGAGCTTTCCTCACGATGGCTTAGGGCTTTGGCTGGGGCAACACGCTAGCTTGAGCCACTTTGGTGTGTTGGGTTATGCGCTATCGACTAGCCAAAATGTCGGAGAGGCCATCAAGTCGGGCTTTAAATATCTGCGCCTGAACGGTCCTATCTTCTCGGTTAAATTGTTTCTAGATTCCGAGCAAGCAGTGATTCAGATTGAGAACACCTTGGAAGTGGGCGATCTCCTGCCTTTCTGCAGTGAGTATTTCTTGAGTTCAATCGTCTCTTTGTTCAAAGAACTGACTGGTCATGAGTTGGATATTCACACTTTGGCTTTGCCTTATGCTCGCCCTAATTACACCAAGTTTTATGACGAGCGTTTCCAGTGCCCGGTGATTTTTGAACAAAACTATTGTGAACTGCGTTTTGATGCCTCGGTTTTATCACAAACGTTATTGACTCATGATGCCGCGACACTGAAGCGCTATCTCGCGTCTTGCCAGTCGATAGTCGAAACGCTGGACTCTGAGCACCTGCTGACTAACCAGATCAAAACGATCTTTTATCAAACCGCAGGCAGTTTCCCGACTATAGAACAACTCGCAGAAGAGTTTGGTTGTAGCTCTCGTACACTCAGGCGAGAGCTAGTGACCCATGATTCCAGTTATCAAATATTGCTGACCGAAGTTCGAGTGGAACTGGCCAAAGAGCTGTTACTCGGCACAACCATGAGTATCGATGACATCGGTGAAAGGCTCGGTTATAGCGACCCAGCTAATTTCAGGAGGGCGTTTAAAGGGTGGCTCAATAAGACGCCCGCGCAGTTTCGTGACGGTTTAAGTTAAAGCGTTACTTGCTAAAAAACTGTTCCCTGAAATCGGATACTTGCTGCTGATAATAACTGTCCCAATCGTGTTGAGTCCAAGTGCCATAACTTGAGGTTCGCTGATAGTCTAAGGTCGCTTTGAGCTGATCCAGTTGCTCGTGATAACTCATCACGGTTTGTTGCTGTTGCGCGACTTGCTGTTCTCGCGCGGCAATGTTGCTAGCCTTCGCTTCATCTAAGTAGGCATCTTGAAGGTCGGCTTTGACTGATACTATCTCAGCAGGGCTATAGCTGCTGGGTATCAAAGAGACTGCCAGTTCATATTTTTGAAGCTGTGTTTCGGCGTTTAACGTGCCCGTATTGTTTTGCCATTCACTAAGCAAATCTTGATAATTGGCCAAAAACTGGCTCGCTTCGTTCTCTTCAAGGGTGTTGGCGTCGAGCGTAAAATCTAGATGCGCAAACTGGTCTGCGAATAGCTGGTGGGCCAACTCTCCCCATACTTGCTGTGCAGACTGCTTGAATAAGGCAACACGATCTTCAAGAGTCTCTATGGATTCAAGTGGGATGGTACTTTGGGCTAATTGCCAGTCGACTGATAGCTGAGGATAGTCGCTCAGTAACTCAAACCATATACTCGGCAACTCCGATTTTAATCGTGCGAGTTGCTCAGTGCAGTCATCACGTTGTTGGCAAAGCTTCCAGAACCCATCGAGTTCATCGAATAGAGCTTTACCTTCAAGTTCGCTTAAGTTTTCAGCAAGAATTTTACCGTCCAGTGCTCCAGCTTGGGATTGATTGCTGTGCGATGCGGAGTTTTCCGAACTGGCGGTTGCAGTGGGCGTGGAATTATCGTCATCAGTTGTCATAGAAACACGCGGATTAGCTTCAGTGTGTTGAGCAGAAGATAGCGGTGTTTCAGTGGATTTTGATGACCACGAATAGCCAACAATGCTCGCCGTTAAGACGAGCATTAGGATTAATATAACTCGATGCATTATTGGTTCACCGCGCTACTTGATGACAGCACTGACAGGGAAGTGGTCTGAAAGGTTGTAGTGCTTCCATAATTCACTGCTGGTTGAGCGAGGAACATCAACGCGGTTATTGTTGTGAGTTTTTTGTGCGTACTCCGAACTCACCACTACGTAATCCAAGTATTCGACATTTTCCCCGCCAGACATAGGTTCGCCTGCAAAGTTGTTGATACGAGGATCAAAGGTTGAAGCGGTATAACCTGAATACTCCGGCTCATCGGCTTGCAGGTTAGCGAACATTTGTTGGTAGTCGCCTGGGAACTTCAGCTTGTTCACGTTGAAGTCACCGCTGTAAATAACCGTCTCTGAAGTTGGTATTTCCAGTGATTGAGCAAGCTGACGCATCTGTTTAAATTGACGTTGTCGGTAGTCACGAGCGGTGTTCGTATCAAACGATGCCGTGTGGGTGCCGAATACATGGTAAGCCTGACCATTTTTGATAACTTCCGCGTAGTTAACACCTTTATCAGCAAAGCAATCTGTGCCCGTACAATCAGGGAAAACATACTGAGCTTCGTTAACGATAGGGTAGCGGCTGACAATGATCACGCCGCCGTCATAGATGTTAATCCCGTCTTTATCGAGCATTTTGGTTTGATAAGGATACTCCTTCGAAAGCTCACGCAAGAATTCATCTCTGCCGTTAGCAAACACCTCTTGTAGCGCCAACACGTCATAGCCCTTTACGTATTGAGGGATCAGGTCATAGCGGTCACCAATATGTGAAGCGATGGCAGGCAGCGCCCAGATGTTATAAGTCATGACTTTGAGTGTATTGGCATCTGGCTCTGGTTGCTCATCCACTTTTGGTGGAGTGATGGTGTAATAAATATCATCGTAGCGCGCCGTAGAATCGGCTTTAAGCGCTAGCTCTGCATTAACCCCGAATGCATCGGTTGTGTTGCGATGAATATTACGATCGTCATGCAATGTTAGGTTGACGTCTGCGGCGCTTAAACCATGTTGCAGTGTCGAGTTGTACCAATGTCCCTTCATGGTTTGGTTGAGCGTGACACTCTCACCCACAGCGTTCGATACCACAGTGTCAAACTCATAGGTCTTCCCTGATTTCACACCAGTCCAGCGATTGAAACTGATCAGCTTCTTCGTCTCCCAAGGGCCAATCTGTTCAACATGTTGCTGCCACTCATCACCGAATTGAAGCTGGTCGGTACCCGTGTGATTGGTTTGAATCGTCATTACTTGGCTAGTGTTATTGGTCAGGTACACATCGGTATCTGCAATAGCCGAGGTTGAAATGAATGAAGCTGATGCAAGTATTGCACTCAGGCAAGTCCATTGAGTTTTCATTTTCACGTTATCCTTACTGATTGGTTTAAAGAATAACGTAGTAAAGAGTTGTGACATTGGAGTTATAACTCTATGGGAATTATCCAAATATTAGATATATGCCATGGTTTTATAAATTAGATTACTCATTGAAAATTAACATATTGCTTTGCCTGAATGATAAGTGATACGCGCGCACGCTAAAAAATAGAGGAACGATTTGGGTTTGAGGGTAAGTCACTATTGGTTGTTTTCGTGGAAATCATAGGTCGGTAAATAACCAGAAATGGATGCTGTGAATCACGATAAGGGAAAACGCTAACCGCCTTGCTCTATCAGCATAAATTTTGCCATTGTTCAGTAAACAGATTCCTCAAAAACAGGTATGATAGTGTCGTTTTTAATCCTGAACTGGGAAAGTCATGGCAAAGTTAACACTCCAAGAGCAAATGCTTAAAGCTGGCTTGGTAAATGAGAAAAAATTAAAGAAGGCGAAGAAAGGCTCTAAAAAGTCTCGCGTTCAGTCTCGTGAAGCAAAAGCGGCAGCAGAAGAAACTAAACTGGCGCAGCAAGCGAAAGACAAAGAGTTAAACCAACAGTTGAAAGAACAGCAGTTGAGCAAAGAAATTAAAGCTCAAGTGAAGCAACTGATTGAGATGAACAAGATCGAACAGAAGAACGGTGAGATCAAATACAACTTCACCGACGGTACGCTAGTTAAATACCTTTACGTAGAAGAGCTGACTCAAAAGCAACTAAGTAAAGGCATTCTAAGTATCGCGCGTCAAGGCGAAAGCTATGTAGTTATCCCTACTGCGGTAGCGAACAAGATCGCGATGCGTGACGAAGAGTCTATCGTTGATACTCAAGCTTCAAGCTCAGATGAAGTAGACGAAGATGACCCGTACAAAGACTTCGTGATCCCAGATGATCTAATGTGGTAATTGCCCGTTAGTACTGAGTAGAAGCACGAATTAAAAATGCAGCTGACAATCCTTCGATTGTGGCTGCATTTTTTTGTTTATGAGCTGTGAATCTTCTAGATACTAAATGACCACTAGCTAAATAACTAACTAGCTAACTAACTAGCTAACTAGTTAACTAGTTAGATCATGGTTGAAGCGATCAGGCGTCACCGGGCTTCTCACGTTTGCTGTTCCACCCCATAAAGTTGTAAAGGTTGTAACGAGCAAAACCCAATTGTTCATGCAATGCAAAGTCTGTAACTGCGAAGTTGTACCATAATGGTAACCATGAAATTTGAGCAGCCATGTAGTCGGCTCGTACTGGGACGACGTTTAATCCAAAATGATTAAAGTAGAGTTCACTACGACGAATATGTAGGCCTGATGAAACAAGAACAATGTTGTCGAACTGGTGATGCTTCATTAGGTCACTGGTGAGCTGCGCGTTTTTCCAAGTGTTGACGCTATTCGATTCTTGAATGATATCGGCTAGTGGAACGCCGAGTCTAAGCAACTGCTGTTGATAAACTTCCGCTTCGGTTACACCATTATTTTGTGCATCTCCACCACTAACAATCACTTTGCATATGGTTTGAGCCTCCGCACAGTTTTTATATTGGCTTGCCGTTTCATTGATGCGACCGAACGAGAAAAAGGTCGGCTCAAATTCTTGTGTACTTGCGATGAGTTGAGTACCAGCACCAAGCAAGACAATGGCATTGTGAGAGGTCCACTGAATGTCAGGTTTGTGCTCATAATTGGCTTGCAGGTCGTTTAGTAGATAGCGAGGGATTAAACCCGAACCAATCAATATAAATAAAGAGATAAGAAGAAGTTTGATAAAACTAGAGGTTTTTCGCCACTGAAATAAACGTGTAACGCCAACGAATACTAGAAGAAGTAATAATATAATAAAGCTCATGAGGATCCTGTTATCGAACGGGTGCCAGAATGATGTGACATATTGAAGCGGTGCATCATATATCAGTTTGGCTGATGTTTCATGGCTAACTTATTGTACTATTGAACAAATATAGAGTTTTGCGTTATAGAATGTGGATGATCGTAAAGTAATAAACAAAACTAATAAGCAATAAAAAACCGACGCATGTGCATTAATGCCGATCAGTTAAAG
>NZ_JBFRKT010000023.1:58737-106322 GCF_041469545.1 Vibrio sp. 10N.286.49.C3 | reverse complement strand
AATTAGAGATAAAATAGTGAGTACATAAAATTCATTATTGGCTACTTAGCTCAGTTGGTTAGAGCACATCACTCATAATGATGGGGTCGCAGGTTCGAATCCCGCAGTAGCCACCATTCTTTCTTTATGAAAGAAAAAATACAAACAACGTTATATTGAATCACCAATATCGATATAACTATAAAGATTTGCTGCGGTCGTGGCGGAATTGGTAGACGCACCAGATTTAGGTTCTGGCGCCGAGAGGTGTGAGAGTTCAAGTCTCTCCGACCGCACCATCATTGAATAGAACCCAGCTTTTTAGCTGGGTTTTGTTTTATCTGGAATATGTAAATCTGCAAGCCAAGTCACCAAGTATTCTCTCCTATAACCTCACTTTTACTACAATTTTATTAGACAATGTCTGCTCCATTTCCTAACTGAGTATGACTGTCTATGAAAACCCTCCCTTTAACGATCGGTTGCTACACAGATTCTCCAAGTAATAGCCAAGGTGTATATCAAACTCAGTTAGATCTAGAAACGGGAACGCTGTTGCCTTTAGAGCTTATAGCGGCCTGCACTAACCCCTCGTTTATTACCACGACAAAGTTGGGGGTCTACACAGCTTCTGAAGTTGACCAAAAGATGCAACCACAACTGATTCATATACCGAATTCTGATTCAACAATAGCGTCAAATACTGGGCCAATCTCAGGAGATCACCCTTGTCATATCACGATAGATCCCCACAATAAGTTTGCTATTACATCGCAATATTCATCAGGGACATTCGATATCTTTAGTTTAAGTATCAATGGCAATATCGATAAACGGCTCAAAACACTCAAAATGGTTGGTTCTGGACCTAATGCAGAAAGACAAACAGGCCCACATGCACATCAAAGCCTTTTCCTAAAGAACTCTCCGCAGTTTGTCACCGTCGATCTCGGAGCCGATCGAATCAACTTCTATTGCTTTGACGAAGAGCAAGAAGAGTTCCTTGATGAACCAATGCAATCTATCAAAGTACGTGCAGGGAATGGACCTCGTCACTTAATCTTTAATCAAGCTGAAGATAGAGCCTATGTGATGTGTGAGCTCTCTGAAACAATATTGATTTTAGAAAAGTCTTTGGGCATTTGGAATGTAGTGGAAGAGATTGATGCATTGCCTAATATGGAGAAAGGAGAAGCCGCAGCTGCGATTAAGCTATCGCCAGATGAGCAATTCCTTTATGTGTCTTGCCGACATCAATCCAGAATCAGTTGTTTTAGAATAGACTCCGTCACTCAAAAGCTCATTTTTATGGATAGTTACGATGTTGAAGGTAAGTTCCCTCGCGACTTTCATATCACTAAAGACGGGCAATGGCTTATCGCCGCAAACCAGCATTCCAACAACCTCACATCATTCAAACGAGATATTGAAGATGGCTCCCTCACCTATACTGGATGCTCTTTAGCCATCGATGCACCTGTGTGTGTAACGCAATAGTATTAAGATACTAAGCACTAAGCACTAAGCACTAAGCACTAAGCACTATCACGAAATCAAAAAAGGAGAGCCTCAGCTCTCCTTCTTTTTATAACTCAATAATTTGGACTAACCAATCACAACCCTAAAGCGTATTTAAGTACCTGTGATTTAATCGGCCCTGAGTTTTCTGCTAGCTTTAGTGCAGCATTACGCACAAACTTAAGTGGGCCAATGTCATTGCTAAACGTTTTGTAGAAAAAGTCCATGCCACTTTGCATCATTAGATTGTCACCTCTTCTGATCACTTCATAGCGTCTCGCCACAGATTGATTCAATTCACCTTTCCCTTGGGTGATATCCAATAGTGCTGCCACATCTTTAAAACCCAAGTTAACACCCTGCCCTGCTAGAGGGTTAATCGTATGTGCAGAGTCCCCGACTAAAATACAGTTATTCTTTGAGTATGATTGAGCATGACGTCGTGTCAGAGGAAAAGAACCCGAGTTCAAAACTTTGATATCACCTAACTCTTTAGGAAAGTGAGTAAGTACTTCATTACGTAATTTTTCAGGGGGCATTGCTGACAGTTGCTTAATACGCAGTGGAGAATCATACCAAACTAACGAGCCCTGCCCGACTTCTTGATCGTCAGAGATTAGAGAACACAAAGGCAAAAATGAACGAGGACCACTTGGTAAAAATTGCTGCCAAGTAATATCTTGCTGAGGCTGTTCTGTTTCTACGTTGATAAGCATGCAGTGCTGTCGGTAATCCCAAGCCGTAATACCAATCCCTGCTTGCTGACGGACGGTTGAATTTGCGCCATCAGCGCCAACCACCCACTTCGCGGACAACTGAGTACCCGACTGAAGCTTGACTATATTGGTCTCACCAAACTCAATCTCATCGAGCTTTTCTGGACATAACAGTTCGAGATTGTTGTAGGCATCAAACTGAGCCCATAAACCCAATTGGATTAATCGATTCTCAACGATGTAACCTAAACGAGGTAAATCAAGAGATGCAGCATCAAACCGAGTACGACACTCTGGGTGTTCCCAAGTTTCCAATCGCTTGTAAGAACAGACGCGCATCGCTGCAATACTTTGCCATGCACCAAGATCTTCAAGCAAATCGACCGATGCTTGAGAAATCGCTGACACACGAATGTCCATCGCTTGCGACTCATCAAAAGCTTGTGGGGCAAAACCTTCGATCACCGCAACACTCAGACCTTGCTTTGCAAAACCGATTGCTGTTGCTGCACCAACCATGCCGCCACCGACGACTACAATATCGTAACTGTTCATATTTTGTACTTATCAGTTTGATTCTTTGACTGTTTTTGATTGTACTTTTTCATAACGAACTTGTAACCAAAAACCTTATTCGAAAGAAGGGTTATCCCTTATGGCATATGGCGTTAACGATAATAAAAACCACTACATAAGAGATTTGTTCAGACTACTAGTCAGTCGGTTTTGAAACCAGTACAATACGCCGCTTGCCGCTAGAGCCTGTCATAAAATTGAATACCGAATTATGACGAACGGAGCTAGCGGATGAATAATGGGCGATTTGCTCCCTTAAATTAAACTAACGATCGAGCGAACATATAATGAGTAAGAAACTGCTAATTAAAACTTGGGGCTGTCAGATGAATGAATATGATTCATCAAAAATGGCCGACCTGCTTAACGCTGCAAATGGCTATGAGCTAACTGAAGTACCTGAGGAAGCAGACGTACTACTATTGAATACTTGTTCTATCCGCGAAAAAGCGCAAGAAAAAGTATTCCACCAGCTTGGTCGTTGGAAAACGCTTAAAGATAAAAAAGAAGGTGTGGTGATCGGTGTGGGTGGCTGTGTAGCGACTCAAGAAGGTGATCACATTCGTCAACGTGCACCTTACGTAGACGTTATCTTTGGCCCACAAACATTACACCGTTTACCAGAGATGATTAAGTCATCACTGTCTAACGAAAAGCCAGTAATGGACATCTCTTTCCCAGAGATCGAAAAGTTCGATAACCTGCCAGAGCCAAAAGCAGACGGCGCAACAGCCTACGTTTCTATCATGGAAGGTTGTTCTAAGTACTGTACTTACTGCGTTGTTCCATATACTCGTGGCGAAGAAGTTAGTCGTCCAATGGATGATGTGCTATTCGAAGTTGCACAACTTGCAGAGCAAGGCGTACGTGAAGTAAACCTGCTAGGCCAAAACGTAAACGCATTCCGAGGCCCTACTCACGAAGGTGACATCTGCACATTTGCAGAGCTCCTTCGCCTAGTTGCGTCTATCGACGGTATCGACCGTATTCGTTTCACAACAAGCCACCCGCTTGAGTTTGGTGACGACATCATTGAAGTTTACAAAGATACCCCTGAACTAGTGAGCTTCCTTCACCTACCAGTACAAAGTGGTAGTGACCGTATTCTTACGATGATGAAGCGTCCACATACGGCTATCGAGTACAAATCTATTATCCGTAAACTGCGTAAAGCTCGTCCTGACATTCAAATCAGCTCTGACTTTATTGTTGGTTTCCCTGGTGAGTCTAAGCAAGACTTCCAAGATACAATGAAGCTAATTAAAGAAGTTGATTTCGATATGAGCTTCAGCTTTGTTTTCTCTCCACGTCCAGGTACGCCAGCGGCAGATTACCCATGTGATGTACCAGCACAAGAGAAAAAAGATCGTCTGTACGAACTGCAACAAACAGTAAACACACAAGCTATGCGTTTCTCTCGTCTAATGCTAGGCACAGAGCAGCGTATTCTTGTTGAAGGTCCATCAAGAAAGAATCTCATGGAACTGCGTGGCCGTACTGAAAACAGCCGTGTTGTGAACTTCGAAGGTTCTGCAGACCTAATCGGTCAGTTTGTAGATGTGAAGATCACTGAGGTTTACACTAACTCACTACGTGGTGAGCTAGTTCGCACAGAAAAAGACATGGGTCTACGCGTTGTAATGACTCCAGCAGAAATGATGGAAAAAACAAAGCGTGAAGACGAGCTAGGTGTAGCGACATTTACGCCATAGGCAATACAACTGTTTGAGCACAAAGCGCAAACACAAAGCTTGAAATTACCTAACTAAGTGACCATCTTAGAAATAGGGATATCACCATCAAAAGCCCGGTCTAAATCGGGCTTTTTGCTCTTTTTTATATTTAAGAGTGAGTGGCACAAAATGAGAGGCTAATTTGAGCAATAAAATCGTTACCTTAGAGATAAATCTAGAGCCAGCAGACAACAAGCGCTTGGCAAGTTTATGCGGACCATTTGACGACAACATCAAGCATCTTGAGCGTCGTCTGGGCGTTGAGATTAATTACCGTAGCAACTTTTTCACGATTGTCGGTAAGCCTCACACTACAGCCGCCGCTTTAGACATCATCAAACACCTCTATGTTGAAACGGCTCCAGTTAAAGGCAACATAATCGATATCGAACCAGAGCAAGTGCATCTGGCGGTCACTGAGTCTGGCATTTTGGAGCAACACGTCGAGTCTGAAATCGACTACGGCAAAGAAGTGACCATTAAGACTAAAAAAGGCGTCATCAAACCTCGTACGCCAAACCAAGCACAATACCTAATGAATATGGTCACTCATGACATCACTTTTGGTATTGGACCTGCTGGTACTGGTAAAACGTACTTAGCTGTTGCGGCTGCGGTTGATGCACTTGAACGTCAAGAAGTTCGTCGAATCCTACTGACTCGTCCTGCTGTTGAAGCTGGTGAGAAGCTTGGTTTCCTACCAGGTGATTTAAGCCAAAAAGTAGACCCATATTTGCGTCCGCTTTACGATGCACTGTTTGAAATGCTTGGCTTTGAGCGTGTTGAGAAACTGATTGAGCGTAACGTAATTGAAGTTGCTCCACTGGCTTACATGCGTGGTCGTACATTGAATGATGCGTTTATCATTCTTGATGAGAGCCAAAACACCACGGTAGAACAGATGAAAATGTTCTTAACCCGTATCGGTTTTAACTCACGCGCTGTGATCACAGGTGATATTACACAAATCGATTTACCTCGTGGGGCAAAATCAGGCCTACGTCATGCAACTGAAGTACTCAGTGAAGTGGATGATATTAGCTTTAACTTCTTCATGTCTGAAGACGTCGTTCGTCACCCTGTGGTTGCTCGTATCGTTAATGCGTACGAGAAGTGGGAAGCCAAAGACCAAAAAGAGCGTAAAGAGTTTGAGGCTCGCAAACGAGAAGAACGAGAAGCCAAACTTCTTGAGGCTCAGCAAGCTGTTACGACACAATTAGCAACACAAAATAGTTCTGTCATTGCAGAGCAAGGTGATAAATAGATGTCTATTGAACTAGACCTGCAATTAGCAGTCGAAAATGAGCAAGGTCTTCCAACTGAGCAAGATATTCAACTTTGGTTAGACAAGACAATTCCTCAGTTTCAAGAGAGTGCCGAGTTGACGGTTCGTATTGTTGATACACAAGAAAGCCACCAGCTCAATCATGACTATCGTGGAAAAGATAAGCCAACTAACGTGCTGTCTTTCCCATTTGAAGCACCACCAGGAGTGGAATTAGATCTACTGGGTGACCTCATTATTTGCCGCCAAGTTGTCGAAAAAGAAGCAGAAGAGCAAAGTAAGCCTCTGCTAGCACACTGGGCTCATATGGTTGTACATGGCAGTCTGCATCTGCTAGGTTATGATCATATCGAAGATGATGAAGCTGAAGAGATGGAGTCACTCGAAACAGAAATCATGCAAACTATGGGGTTTGAAGACCCGTATATTCTAGAAAAGTAAATCGATTCTAGTAAAGTAGGTTGCAGAGAAACAATAACTCATCGAACCTGTGATTTTCGCAGGAATCTGAGTTGTAACGTGTGCTATCACACTTCTGATAGCGTTATTTTTTGAGAAATCATGAACGAAGGTAACCCCCCCACTTCTGAGGGAAGTAAAAAATCTGAAGGTCCGAGTAGAAAGTCCTTCTTTGAACGCCTAGGCCAACTATTTCAAGGTGAAGTAAAAGATCGCCAAGAGCTCGTAGATGTAATCCGCGACTCAGAAATTAATGACCTAATTGACCACGACACACGCGACATGCTCGAGGGTGTTATGGAAATTTCAGAGATGCGAGTACGCGATATCATGCTGCCTCGCTCTCAAATGGTTACAGTTGAACGCACCGATGATCTAGATACATTGATTGCGCTCATTACTGATGCTCAACACTCTCGCTACCCAGTGATCAGTGAAGATAAAGACCATGTTGAAGGCATTCTATTAGCGAAGGACCTACTTAAGTATTTGGGTTCAGAAAGTGCCCCATTTGATATCGAACAAGTGATTCGCCCTGTCGTGGTTGTTCCTGAAAGTAAGCGTGTTGATCGCCTACTCAAAGAGTTCCAAGAAGAGCGCTACCACATGTCTATCGTTGTCGATGAGTTTGGCGGAGTTTCTGGCCTGGTAACCATTGAAGATATCCTCGAAGAAATCGTTGGTGAAATTGAAGACGAGTTCGACGATGAAGAAGAGCTAGATATTCGTAAGCTGAGCAAGCATACTTTCTCTGTTAAAGCTTTAACCACTATTGAAGAGTTCAACGATACGTTTAACACTGCCTTTAGTGACGATGAAGTGGATACGGTAGGCGGCATGGTTATGACAGCACTCGGTCACCTGCCAGTTCGTGGCGAAATTGTAGAAATCGAAAACTACCATTTCAAAATTACGTCTGCAGATAACCGTCGTGTGATTCAGCTACAGGTAACGATACCTGACGAACAACCTCTTCCGACTATCGAAGAATAACAACTTCTCTCTAAAGAGATGACAGAAATTAGATGACTAAGACCTTTATTCATCGCCTATTACGGCCGCTAGCGGCCGTTTTTGTTGGCGCTATAACCACCCTTTCATTCGCTCCATACTCTATATGGCCTCTTGCTATTCTCAGCCCAGCTTTGTTGCTGTTACTGATCCACAACCGTTCTCCTAAAAGTGCGCTTTGGATTGGCTACGGATGGGGTTTAGGCCAATTCGCAACAGGTATCAGCTGGGTATACGTCAGCATCGATCATTTTGGCGGCATGCCACTGGCAGCCAACCTGTTTTTGATGGCTTTGCTCATTGGCTACCTAGCGGTTTATTCAGGCCTATTTACCTGGAGCTTAAACAAGTACTTCCCTGCTAATAACCTAAGCCGCTTTTTCCTCGCAGCTCCTGCATTGTGGTTAATCAGTGATTGGCTGCGTGGTTGGGTAATGACGGGCTTTCCTTGGCTTTGGCTTGGCTACAGCCAAATCGATTCTCCACTAGGCTCGTTTGCACCGATTGGCGGTGTCGAGTTAATTACTCTGGCAGTCATTGTCTCTGCATCTGCACTCGCTTATATGGTTATCAATAAAGCATGGAGTGTTGGCATCATCCCTGCGATCGTATTCAGTGCAGGTTTTGGCATTCGAAATATCGATTGGGTGACACCGAACCCTGAAAAAACAACCTCAGTGGTATTGATTCAAGGCAATGTAGATCAAGACAGTAAATGGCTACCAAGCCACCGCTGGCCTACGATGATGAAGTACACAGATCTAAGTAGAGAAAACTGGGATGCCGATATCATCATTTGGCCTGAAGCCGCTATTCCAGCATTCGAAGTTGAAATTCCATCTTTCTTACGTAACTTAGATAGCGCAGCGAAGATGAACAACAGCTCAATCATCACTGGCGTACTCAATCAGTCTGAAGATAAGAAGTACTACAACAGCGTTCTTTCTCTAGGTGTCAATCCATACGGTGAATACAGCTACGATCCAGACGAACGCTACCATAAACATCACCTATTGCCATTTGGTGAGTTTGTGCCGTTTGAAGATATCTTGCGCCCATTGGCACCGTTCTTCAACTTGCCGATGTCATCATTTAGCCGTGGCGATTTTGTTCAACCAAACATCGTGGCAAATGGCCGTCACTTAGCACCTGCGTTGTGTTATGAGATCGTCTTTAATGATCAAGTTAGACAAAGCGTGACTGATGAGACGGACTTTATTTTAACGCTCTCTAACGATGCGTGGTTTGGTCGTTCGATTGGTCCACTGCAACATATGGAAATCGCACAGATGCGTGCTCTAGAGCTTGGTAAGCCGCTTATTCGCTCTACCAACAATGGTGTGACGGCTGTTACCGATTATAAAGGCAACATCATCAAACAAGTGCCTCAGTTTGAAACGGCCGTATTAAAAGCTGAACTCATTTCAACGGATGGTCAAACGCCTTATCACACAGTTGGTACTTGGCCACTGTACATCTGGGCGTTGCTCAGTTTGGTGATGGGTTGGGTAATTAGAAAGCCAAAGAGCTAGATTCGAAGAAAAGTGATTAGAGGGTTGACTGATTGAGTCAACCCTTTTTTATTGCCGCAGTTTGAAGTTAATTACATGTTTACGGTTTAAGGGCTTTACGACTAAACCCTTTAAAACCACATTTAATGCATGGAATGATATTGGTTGGGTGGTTATATTCGGTTTGATGACCACACTCGTCACATACCAAAGTACCTAACCCAATGACTTCACCCGCTTGATATAGGCCCTGATGCTCTAAATCTTGGAACAGTTCAACCCATTCCACCTTAGTTCGATCAGTGATGTCCAACAGGCCTTGCCAAATAGAGTCTGCAATCATCAAATAAAACGGACCACTTTTGCTCTCTTCATAGCTTTCGGAAAACTCTTTTAAATCCGATTTTACGTAAGCGGAAATCAACGACAGCTCGTCTTTGGTCATGTCATTGGCTGCTTTCGCAAATTTACCTGACGTTTCGATTTTGTTGTTGAGCTCTTCAGGACTATGCTTCAGCGTTTCGATGACCTCTTCAACCACTTCTTCATAGAGTGCTTTTTTCTTCGGCATAACAACCTCCTTAAGATAACCAACTTTTACGCGGGCAAACGGATGTGCCGCAATGCACTCCCGCTCACAAACAAATGCAATTCATACTCTTAAGTATAGTTGCCCTGCGAAATTCAGTGAAAATTACGCCATCTACTAGGTAGCAACTGCAAGTATGAAGGGTATAACTATTGTTGTACTAGGCTCCTTTAGGTATTCTATGACGATCTGTAAGATTCTGTTCTAACCGAACTCACAAATTCCAAGATAACCGGATACCATCGATGCAAGAACAATATAACCCGCAAGAGATTGAACAAAAGGTTCAACAACACTGGGATGGCAGCGAGACTTTCGTTGTAAGTGAAGACCCAAACAAAGAAAAATTCTACTGTCTTTCTATGTTCCCGTACCCAAGTGGCCGACTTCACATGGGTCACGTGCGTAACTACACCATCGGTGATGTGGTATCTCGTTTCCAACGTCTACAAGGCAAAAACGTAATGCAGCCAATCGGTTGGGATGCATTCGGCCTACCAGCAGAAAACGCAGCTGTAAAAAACAACACAGCGCCTGCTCCGTGGACTTACGAAAACATCGAATACATGAAAAACCAGCTTAAACTTTTAGGCTTTGGTTACGACTGGAAACGTGAATTCGCAACATGTACTCCAGAGTACTACCGTTGGGAACAAGAGTTCTTCACTAAGCTTTACGAAAAAGGCCTAGTTTACAAGAAGACTTCTTCTGTGAACTGGTGTCCAAACGACCAAACGGTTCTTGCGAACGAGCAAGTAGAAGACGGTTGCTGCTGGCGTTGTGATACTCCGGTAGAACAAAAGAAAATTCCTCAGTGGTTCATCAAAATCACTGAGTACGCTCAAGAGCTACTAGATGATCTAGACAACCTTGAAGGTTGGCCTGAAATGGTTAAGACCATGCAGCGCAACTGGATCGGCCGCTCTGAAGGTGTTGAGCTATCTTTCGCTGTTAACGGTGAAGAAGCGCCACTAGAAGTTTATACAACTCGCCCAGACACACTGATGGGTGTTTCTTATGTTGGTATCGCTGCAGGTCACCCACTTGCAGAGAAAGCATCAAAGAACAATCCTGAGCTTGCAGCATTCGTTGAAGAGTGTCGAAACACCAAAGTGGCTGAAGCAGAACTAGCAACGATGGAAAAGAAAGGTATGGATACTGGCCTAACGGCTATCCACCCTCTTAACGGTCGTGTTGTTCCTGTTTACGTAGCTAACTTCGTTCTTATGGATTACGGCACAGGTGCTGTAATGGCGGTTCCTGCTCACGATCAGCGTGACTACGAATTCGCAACTAAGTACGGCATCGATATCATCCCAGTAATCAAACCTGAAGACGGTTCTGAGCTAGATGTGTCTGAAGCGGCTTACACTGAGAAAGGTGTACTGTTCGATTCTGGAGAATTCGACGGTCTTGCGTTTCAAGAAGCATTCGATGCAATCGCTGCGAAACTGGAAGCTGAAGGCAAAGGTAAGAAAACAGTAAACTTCCGCCTACGTGACTGGGGTGTATCTCGTCAGCGTTACTGGGGTGCTCCAATCCCAATGGTAACCACTGAAGACGGTGAAGTTCACCCAGTACCAGCAGACCAACTGCCCGTTATTCTTCCAGAAGACGTGGTAATGGATGGCGTTACTAGCCCAATCAAAGCTGACAAATCTTGGGCTGAAACAACATTCAATGGCGAACCTGCGCTACGTGAAACTGATACGTTCGATACGTTCATGGAATCATCATGGTACTACGCACGTTACTGTTCACCACAAGCTGATGACATTCTAGATCCAGAGAAAGCTAACTACTGGCTGCCAGTTGACCAATACGTTGGTGGTATTGAGCACGCTTGTATGCACCTGCTTTACTCTCGTTTCTTCCACAAGCTTCTACGTGATGCGGGTTACGTGACATCTGACGAACCGTTCAAGCAACTTCTATGTCAAGGTATGGTTCTAGCTGACGCGTTCTACCACACCAACGAGAAAGGCACTAAAGAGTGGATTGCTCCAACTGACGTGACTATCGACCGTGATGCGAAAGGCCGCATTGAAAAAGCTGTCGACAACCAAGGCCGCAACGTTGAGCACTCAGGCATGATCAAAATGTCTAAGTCTAAGAACAACGGTATCGACCCACAAGAGATGGTAGACAAGTACGGCGCTGATACAGTACGCCTATTCATGATGTTTGCATCGCCTGCAGACATGACGCTTGAGTGGCAAGAGTCTGGCGTTGAAGGGGCAAACCGTTTCCTTAAGCGTGTTTGGAAACTGGTTCACGCTCACTCTTCTAAAGGTGCAGCTGAAACTGTGGATGCTTCTGCTCTATCTGGTGACCAGAAAGCACTTCGTCGTGATATCCACAAAACTATCGCGAAAGTAACGGACGATATCGGCCGTCGCCAAACGTTCAACACAGCAATCGCTGCAATCATGGAGCTGATGAACAAGCTAGCGAAAGCGCCTCAAGAGTCTGTACAAGATCGTGCAATTCTTGATGAAGCACTAAAAGCAGTTGTACGTATGCTTTACCCTATGACGCCACACATCTCTTACGAAATGTGGATTGCATTGGGTGAATCAAACGTAGACTCAGCAACATGGCCAACTTTCGATGAGAAAGCGCTAGTTGAAGACGAGAAGACTATCGTTGTAATGATCAACGGTAAGCTACGAGCAAAACTAACGGTTGCTGCTGACGCGACAGAAGAGCAAGTTCGTGAGCTTGGTCTAAATGATGAGAACGCTAAGAAGTTCCTAGATGGGTTAACTATCCGTAAAGTTATCTTCGTACCTGGTAAGCTTCTAAACATCGTTGCGAACTAATTTCGCTAACATTGTGCAATTGCTAAAGAATTAAAGAACTTAATTCATCAAAAGCAGTCTGTAGACAGGGTAGCTAATAACCCTGTCTACTTATTTAAGCGCTTTAGACTTGAGCCTAACAACTCTAACTAACTAAAGCTTTTTAATAAGTATTCTACCTTCATGAGAGCCATCAAATAATGCGCCTGAATTCACTATCTTCATTGAAAGTTACTATTGTTGTTCTAACCGTTAGCCTACTGAGCGCCTGTGGTTTTCACCTGCGCGGTGATTACTCTGTGCCAGAAGAACTCAACAAAATCTCTGTGACCAGTTACGACCAATACAGTACGTTTACACGTATGATGAAAAGCCAGCTGCGTATGAATGATGTAGAAATCGTGCCACCTGCTGAGAACACACCTAACCTGCACATCATTAGCGAAGGCGTCGGTGAGCGAACGCTGTCTCTTTATCAAGGTTCTCAAAAAACAGGTCCTCGAGCAGCTGAAAAAGAGCTAACGTTCAAAGCAAGATACCGCGTAACTATCCCGGATTTAGGCTCAAAGACATTCTCAACCAGCGTAACCCGCAGTTATCTAGATAACCCGTTAACTGCACTTGCGAAATCGGTTGAGCGTGACATGATAGAAGACGAAATGCGCAAACTTGCTACGAGCCAAATCCTTCGTCAAATGGCTCGATTAAAAGCTAACATTGCAGCTGATAGTATGAACCTAGAAAAGCTTGAACAGGTTCAAGTAAAAGAGCTTGAGAAACAATACAACATCAAAAACATTGAAATTGAAGACGTAGAGATCACTCCGACTTCAGAAGAAGAGTCAACGTTAAGTGAATCAGCTGAGCAATAGGTTTATTTAATGCGTATTTTTGCTGATCGTTTATCTGAGCAACTTGCTAAGCAGTTAAGCAACGTTTACCTAATTTTTGGTAACGAACCTTTACTACTGCAGGAAAGCCGAGAAGCGATTCAAAAGACAGCCAAAGAGCAAGGTTTCGAAGAACGCCACCGCTTTGCTATTGATAGCAGTCTCGACTGGAATCAAGTTTACGACTGCACTCAAGCATTGAGCCTATTCTCTAGTCGTCAGCTCATCGAACTTGAATTGCCAGAGTCCGGGGTCAATGCCGCAATAGCAAAAGAGCTGCTCGCAATTTCAGAGCATATTCATAGCGACATCTTGTTGATCTTGGTGGGTACCAAGCTCACTAAAGCTCAAGAAAGCGCTAAGTGGTTTAAAGCACTCTCGAATCAAGGCCACTGGATCAGCTGCCTAACCCCAGACGTTAGCCGATTACCTCAGTTTGTTCAAACACGCTGTCGTCAGATCGGCTTATCACCGGATCCTGAAGCGATACAAATGTTGGCGCAATGGCATGAGGGTAATCTATTTGCGCTCACCCAAAGCCTAGAAAAACTGGCTCTCCAATACCCAGATGGAAAGCTCACATTAGTACGTTTAGAAGAATCGCTGAGTCGACACAACCACTTTACGCCATTCCATTGGAGTGATGCGTTATTAGCAGGCAAAGGCAATCGTGCACAGCGAATCCTGCGTCAGTTAGAAGCCGAAGGTGTCGAACCCGTTATCTTATTGCGCAGCATACAACGTGAGCTTGCTCTGCTATTACAAATGCAGCAACAAATGAAGCAGATGCCAATCGCGCAGGTATTTGAAAAGCACCGTGTCTGGCAATCCAAAAAAACTATTTATAACGCTGCGCTAACAAGAGTTTCGATATCTCAATTACACTCCCTGTTTGCGCTACTCACTCAAGTAGAATTAATGACAAAAACGCAATATGAACAGTCGCCTTGGCCACTAATTCATCAGTTAAGCGTAGAGTTTTGTACCCCTTCAGCTTCAATCCCATTTCACGCATAAAAGCGTGGTATATTCTAGGGTCAACAGACCCTAAAAAGCTAAACTCAGATTAAAGGAACACCCCGTGTTACGTGAAGAACTAAAAGATTTTCTTGCAGACAAAGCCGACGACATGAAAGCAGAATCGATTGTGACTATCGATGTAGAAGGCAAATCAAGTGTTACTGACTACATGATTGTTTGTACTGGTACATCTAAGCGCCATGTTGCCTCTATTGCACAGCATGTTGCTGATGAAGTGCGCAAGGCTGGCATGAATCCCCTTGGCATGGACGGCCAAAAAGAAGGTGAATGGGTTGTTCTAGACATGGGCACAAGCATGCTTCACGTTATGCAAGAAGAGCATCGTGAGCTGTACCAACTAGAAAAACTTTGGGGCTAAGCTTTGAAGATCCAGTTAATCGCAGTTGGTACAAAAATGCCAAAGTGGGTTGAAGAAGGCTTTAAAGAATATAAACGCCGCTTCCCTCATGATATGCCATTAGAACTCATTGAAATCACTGCGGGAAAACGCGGTAAAAATGCCGATATTGCACGTATTCTTCAAAAAGAAGGCGAAGCAATGTTAGCTGCAGTTCCAAAAGGTAACCGCATTGTCACACTCGATATCCCAGGTAAAAAGTGGGATACGCCTCAACTCGCAGAGCAATTGGAAAGTTGGAAGCTGGATGGCCGTGACGTTTCTATCCTTATTGGCGGGCCCGAAGGATTAGCACCAGCATGTAAAGCGGCAGCAGACCTAAGCTGGTCTCTATCAGCACTTACTCTCCCTCACCCATTAGTACGCGTTATCATGGCTGAAAGCTTATATCGAGCTTGGAGCGTCACTGCTAACCACCCTTATCATCGAGAATAAGCGTTAATGTTACGTAAACGTAGCCAAATTCGTGATTACAAAGCAGAAGCACGACTATTTACTAGTCGTGCTTTTGTTGCGTTTGCAGGGATTATAGTGATGATGAGCTTGCTGGTTGTGAACCTTTACAACATCCAAGTTAATCAATATCAGGACTATAAAACCCGCTCCAACGACAACCGCATCAAGGTCGTTCCAATCGCACCCAATCGTGGTTTAATTTACGACCGCAACGGTGTACTTCTTGCAGAAAACCGGCCTGTTTTTAATCTGGAGATCACCCCAGAAAAAGTCAAAAACATGGAAGATACGCTTGTTCGTTTACAAGCGTTAATCGACATACCACCGGAGCGTATCGAACGTTTTAATCGTGATCGTCGTAATTCACGTCGCTTCAAATCAGTACCTATTCTTAATCAGCTTACCGAAGAACAAGTGGCGGTCTTTTCTGTAAATCAACATAAGTTCCCAGGCGTTGAAGTGACAGGGACGCTAAAACGTTTCTACCCTTATGGTGATGTGTTAACTCACGTGATTGGCTACGTATCTCGCATCAACGACCGTGATATGCAGCGCTTGGTTCGTGAAGAGAAAGACGCCAATTACCAAGCCACCCGCGATATCGGTAAACTCGGCATTGAGCGCTATTACGAAGACATGCTACACGGCACCGCTGGCTATCAAGAAGTCGAAGTAAACAGCCGTGGACGAGTGATCCGCACTCTTAAATTTGTACCTTCGGCTCCGGGGAAAGATATCGTGCTCAACTTGGATATCAAACTTCAGCTATACGTGCATAAACTGCTTGATGGACGTCGTGGTTCAGCCGTGGTTCTCGACCCGAAAGACAATGGCGTATTAGCCATGGTTTCCAGCCCAAGCTACGACCCAAATGCCTTTGTGCATGGTATTTCCTCGAAAGGTTATAATGCCCTGCTTCAAGACAAAGACCGACCTTTAGTTAACCGTGCAACGCTAGGAATTTATCCGCCAGCATCGACGATCAAACCCTTCATTGCCGTCGCAGCTCTACAAGAAGGCGTAATTACTCCGAACACGACGCGTAATGACCCGGGCTATTGGAAGATTCCAAACTCAAAAACGAAGCCGTTCCGCGACTGGTTACGTTGGGGACACGGTGTCGTTGACATAGAGAAAGCCATTGAAGAATCGGTTGATACCTTCTTCTACCAAATTTCATTTGATTTAGGCATCGATCGCTTATCTAAATGGATGATGTTATTCGGTTTTGGTGATTACACTGGCATCGACATTTACGAAGAAAGCAAAGCGAATATGCCCACTCGCGAATGGAAAATGGCCAGACACCGTGTACCTTGGTATCAAGGTGACACCATCCCTGTCGGTATTGGCCAGGGCTACTGGACAGCAACACCAATGCAGATTGCAAAAGCGACTTCAGTATTGGTCAATGAAGGAGAGGTAACCGCTCCCCATTTACTACGCGCGACAATTGAGAACGGTCAACCGTTCGATGAACAAACGATATCTGAAATCGAAACGTACCCTCCGGTAACTGGTGTTAAGCAGAGATACTGGGATATCGCGCAAGAAGGCATGAGATTGGTAAACCACGGAAAGAAAGGCACAGCAAGACGCTCATTCCAAAAAATGTCTTATCAAACTGCTGGTAAATCAGGTACTGCACAAGTATTCGGTCTAAAAGAAGATGAAGAATACAACGCAGATGAAATCGCAGAACATTTACGCGATCATGCCCTCTTCACCGGTTATGCGCCTTTTGAAGATCCTGAAGCGGTCGTAACTATCGTTTTGGAGAATGCCGGTGGTGGTTCATCAAATGGTGGCCCAGTTGTAAGAAGAATTTTAGACCATATTATTCTTGCAGAAGATTATGAAAGTGAGCCAATAAAATAATGAAACTTGATCCTTCAACTGGACGAAATAGAGCCCTATTTGAACGGCTGCATATCGACCTTCCGCTATTGCTTGGCATTCTGGTTTTAATGGGCTTTGCCCTATTGATCATGTACAGCGCAAGCGGACAAAGCCTTGCGATGATGGATCGCCAAGCGATGCGTATGGTGCTGTCTTTAGGTGTGATGATCTTTTTAGCGCAAATCTCGCCTCGTACTTATGAGACCTTGGCTCCACTACTGTTTGCGGGCGGCGTTATTCTACTACTCGGAGTGTTGTTCTTTGGCGAGGCCTCTAAAGGTGCACAGCGCTGGTTAAACTTCGGCTTTATTCGATTCCAACCCTCTGAACTATTGAAGCTTGCAGTACCTTTGATGCTGGCTCGATTTATTGGTAAGCGCTCACTGCCACCCACTTTCCAAACTTTAGCTATCTCATTAGTGATGGTGTTTGTACCTACAATCCTTATCGCTAAACAGCCCGATTTAGGCACATCGATACTCATCGCAGCGTCCGGTATCTTCGTGATATTCCTGGCAGGTATTAGTTGGAAGATCATTGCCAGTGCCGCGATTGCACTGGGTGGGTTTATTCCAATCTTATGGTTCTTCTTGATGCGTGAATATCAAAAAGTTCGTGTAAGAACCCTTTTTGACCCTGAATCAGATCCATTAGGTGCAGGCTATCACATCATCCAAAGTAAGATTGCAATTGGCTCTGGTGGTATATCAGGAAAAGGTTGGCTGCAAGGTACTCAATCTCAACTAGAGTTCATTCCAGAGCGCCATACCGACTTTATTTTTGCGGTCATCGCCGAAGAGTGGGGCATGATTGGTATTTTGTTTTTGCTCGCTATCTACCTGTTCATTATTGGCCGTGGCTTAGTGCTTGCAAGCCAAGCTCAAACAGCATTTGGGCGAATGATGGGCGGCAGTATCGTACTGAGTTTCTTCGTCTATATTTTCGTAAACATTGGTATGGTAAGCGGCATTCTACCTGTGGTTGGTGTCCCTCTACCTCTGGTCAGCTATGGCGGTACCTCTATGGTTACCCTTATGGCCGGTTTCGGTATTTTAATGTCAATCCATACACACAGAAAAGCATTCTCAAAGGCGACCTAATTGATGTCTGTTAAAGTAACTCCTATAAAAACATCTTTGGTTAATGAGCTGCCAATAAAAAAACTAGTGTCTATAGTGAGCCTAGCCGTTGTTATAAACGGTTGTTCTTCGACAGAACCAACAGGCCGCTACGATATAGATTCAGATATTGCACCAGACGCACCGATCTCAGTAGAGCATCTCGAGGATGCTCACCCTCAGTATGAACCTTATAGTTTAGGTGGTAACACGGATTACACTTTGCGTGGCGAAGACTACAAGATCGTAAAGAAGACAGAAGGGTTTACTGAGAAAGGCAAAGCCTCTTGGTACGGTAAGAAATTTCATGGTCATTTAACGTCGAATGGCGAGATCTACGACATGTATTCGATGTCTGCGGCACACAAAACATTGCCGATTCCGAGCTATGTAAAAGTGACGAATACCGACAATGACAAAACGACGATTGTGCGCATCAATGACCGAGGCCCATTTCATGAAGGGCGAATCATTGACCTTAGTTATGCCGCAGCATACAAACTCGATGTATTGAGAACAGGCACGGCAAATGTTGAGATAGAAGTCATCACTGTGGCTATGCCAACTGACGCAAATAAAAAGGCGGCTTTACCTCAATTTATTATTCAAGTAGCCACTTCCCAACATGAAGATAGAACCGAGAAGTTAGCCAAAGATCTAGGCGAAAAGTTAGCTGTAGCAACGTTCTTGCAGCCAAATGATGATAACTACCGCCTGATGCTTGGCCCATTTCATGACTATGCTCTGACTCAAGAAAAATTAGAACAAGTTAAGCTAATGGGTTACCCGTCAGCTTATATAAAAAAACACACGCTAACTCGCTAATTTATCTAACAGTTACTTCTGGTAATCAGCGCTCTGGTGTGACAGAGTGATTCTGTTAATATATGAATAGTTCACCTAATAATTGCATTCAAAATGATTAAATCTAATAAACTTGTTAAATCGATTTTTGCTACTTCAGTTGCACTTTCTGCAACGATAGCAACATCGTCATTCGCCGCTCCTATTATTGTTCCTGACGCTCCTCAAATCGCTGCTAAGGGATTTGTTCTGATGGATTACCATTCAGGCAAAGTACTCGCAGAGAAAGAGATGAACACTCAACTTTCTCCAGCAAGTTTAACCAAGATGATGACGAGCTACGTAGTCGGCCAAGAGCTAGAGCGCGGCAACATCAACCTAAACGACGATGTTGTTATCAGTGAAAATGCTTGGGCTAAAAACTTCCCTGATTCATCTAAGATGTTCATTGAAGTGGGTACAACCGTTAAAGTTGAAGAGCTGAACCGCGGTATCATTATTCAATCAGGTAACGATGCTTGTGTTGCGATGGCTGAACATATTGCTGGCTCTGAAGATGCATTTGTTGACTTAATGAACGCATGGGCGAGCTCTATCGGAATGAAAGACACGCACTTTGCTAACGTACACGGTCTAGACAACCCTAACCTTTACTCAACGCCTTACGATATGGCGCTACTAGGTCAGGCGCTGATTCGCGATGTTCCTGATGAGTACCGTATCTACTCACAAAAGAAATTCACTTACAACGGCATCACCCAGTACAACCGCAACGGTCTGTTATGGGATAAGAGCATGAACGTTGATGGCATTAAAACGGGCCACACAAGCAATGCAGGTTACAGCCTAGTAAGCTCAGCAACCGAAGGTAAAATGCGCCTAGTTGCTGTTGTTATGGGCACCAAGAATGCTAACGCTCGTAAAACAGAAAGCAAAAAACTGCTTAGCTACGGTTTCCGCTTCTTCGAAACAGTGGCACCACACACCGCTGGTGAAACCTTCGTTGAAGAGAAGATCTGGATGGGTAGCAAGGACACGGTTGCACTCGGTGTCGACGAAGATACGTTCGTGACTCTGCCTCGTGGCCAAGCTAAGAACCTGAAGGCAAGCTTCGTTCTTGAGAAAGAGCTAGAAGCACCAATCAGCAAAGGCGACGTTGTGGGTAAACTATTCTACCAAGTCGACGGTGAAGACGTTGCTGAATACCCACTACTTGCACTTGAAGATGTAGACCAAGGCAGCCTATTTAGCCGCCTGTGGGATTACCTAGTACTGCTGTTTAAAGGTTTGTTCTAAACCAGTCAACAGTTTGTTCTACGTAAAATCTAAGCTTGCTGTATAGCTAACCTAATGAGTAGGTTCATGATTTGCTCATTAGCTAAACAAAAGCCGCCATGTGCGGCTTTTGTTGATCTTGAGTTCGGTGATATTTACACGTAATATTCCGCCTTATTACTCGTGTCTGTTGACCGAACACGCTTTTTATCGACATTTCGCCAATTTGCGAGAGTCTAGCCTTTTGGAGCTAATCATGAACATCAATTCTGATGCAAAACTAAAAGACCTCTTAGAGTTCCCTTGTTCATTCACTTACAAAGTTATGGGCTACGCTAAGCCAGAACTTACTGAACTAGTGCTAGAAGTGATCCAGCGTCATGCTCCTGGTGACTACAGCCCAACTCTAAAACCGAGTGCGAAAGGTAACTACCACTCTGTTTCTATCAATATTACTGCGACTTCAATTGAGCAAGTAGAAACGCTATATAAAGAACTGGGCGAAATCGAAATCGTTCGTATGGTTCTGTAACTTTCGATTACGCATGAAAAACAGCGGCTTATTGCCGCTGTTTTTGTTTGAAACCCTCGCTCCCCTTCCAAAGCATTCAACTTAATTTTCAATAAATACAAAGAAAGTTGAAAAACCTTGCTGTCCGTCTGTAGTTAGAAACCTGTTTCGCGTTTATAATGCGCTCACTTTATTAATCCTTGAGGAAGTGCCGCTTTGCAAAATAAGCTAATCGTAAAAAAATTAGGTCGTCAGGATTACGAACCTGTATGGAAAGCCATGCATAAGTTCACAGACGAACGCACGGATGAAGACGTAGACCAAATTTGGTTGGTTGAACACAACCCAGTTTTCACTCAAGGACAAGCAGGTAAAGCTGAGCATGTATTAAATGCTGGTGATATCCCTGTGATACAAAGCGATCGCGGTGGCCAAGTGACGTACCACGGGCCCGGTCAGTTAGTCGCTTACTTCCTGATAAACATCCGCCGCAAGAAATTCGGAGTGCGTGATTTGGTTACTCATATTGAGAACCTCGTAATCAATACTCTGAAAGCTTACAATATAGATTCAACTGCCCGACCTGACGCTCCTGGTGTTTATGTCGATGGCAAGAAAATCTGTTCACTCGGATTACGAATTCGACGCGGCTGCTCGTTCCACGGGCTAGCACTCAACGTCGATATGGACTTGTCTCCATTCCAACGTATTAACCCATGTGGTTACCAAGGGATGGAAATGGCGCAAGTAAGCCAACTCGGCGGTCCAAGTGAACTAGAAAACGTTGAGCAACAGTTAATACAAGAGCTCGTAGAACTACTCGGCTATGACCAAGTAGACATTCAAGCCACCAGTAACATTACAGCAGAAGCATAAAATCATGAGCAAACCAATCCAAATGGAAAAAGGCGTTAAATATCGTGACGCTGACAAAATGGCATTAATTCCCGTAAAGAATATGCCTGCTGAACAGAAAGAAGTTTTACGTAAGCCTGCATGGATGAAGATTAAACTTCCTTCAGACAGCCATCGTATTCAAGAAATCAAATCTGCAATGCGCAAAAACAACCTGCACTCAGTTTGTGAAGAAGCGTCTTGCCCTAACCTAGCTGAGTGTTTTAACCACGGCACGGCAACGTTTATGATTCTTGGCGCTATCTGTACTCGTCGCTGCCCGTTCTGTGATGTTGCCCATGGTCGACCGAATGCTCCAGAAGCCGAAGAGCCGAAGAAACTGGCTAAGACGATTAAAGACATGAAACTGAAGTACGTTGTAATCACTTCAGTAGACCGTGATGACTTACGTGATGGCGGTGCTCAACACTTTGCTGATTGTAACCGTGAAATTCGCGAGCAAAACCCAAACATTCGTATCGAAACACTGGTTCCGGACTTCCGTGGTCGTATGGACGTTGCGCTTGAACTAATGAAAGACAACCCACCAGATGTTTTCAACCACAACCTAGAGACAGCGCCGCGTCTATACCGTAAAGCGCGTCCAGGTGCGAACTACAAGTGGTCTCTTGATCTGTTAAGAAAATTCAAAGAGCAGCATCCAAGCATCCCAACCAAATCAGGTGTGATGATGGGCCTTGGTGAGACGAAAGAAGAGATCGTTCAAGTATTGAAAGATCTTCGTGAACATGGTGTAACGATGCTGACTCTAGGCCAATACCTAGCACCAAGCCGTCACCACTTGCCAGTTGAACGCTACGTGCCGCCTTCTGAGTTTGATGAGTTGAAAGAGATTGCTCTAGAGCTAGGCTTCACTCACGCAGCATGTGGTCCGTTTGTACGTTCTTCTTACCATGCAGACTTGCAAGCACAAGGTATGGAAATTAAGTAATCACGATTGCTTAACGAACAATACAAAGGCGCTGAATTTTATGTTCAGCGCCTTTTTTCTATCGAACAAGCTTGTTCGATACAAAAACAACAAAGCCACTCATTAAGAGTGGCCTTGAACTGCAAGTCTAATCATCTAGATGTTAAATGCTCTACTAGCCAAAAGATGCCCAGATAACCGTTGCGACTAAAATTGGGCACACGAGCTTCACATACATTGGCCAAACCTTACCAAACCAACCAAGTTGAAAGTCAGGACAACCTTGCTCAAGCTCTTTCACTTTTGACGCTCGGCTCCATACCCAACCACCAAACACACAGAACATCAGTGCAGCGACTGGTTGAAGGTACTGAGTCGCAATCATCGCTACCATGCCAAACATCGCAGCAAAGTTGTAAACAATCACCACACTGAACAATGCGATAGCACCACCAATTACCCAACTTGTTGGCGTTCGTCTGGTCTTGAAACGCTCACTAACAAGAGCGACAGGGGCTTCCAACATTGAAATCGATGAAGTAAGTGCAGCAATCGTTAGCAATAAGAAGAAGACAATTGCGAAGACCTGACCCAGCATACCTAAGCTATCAAACATCAAAGGCAGAACCGTAAATACTAGGGTATCAGAGCTCAGTAATGAGCCATCTTCAGCATAGATTTGAACACCTTTTTGCATCGCAACAAACATCGCAGGCATCACGACTAAACCCGCAATAAAAGCAACCGCGGTATCAACTAAGGTAACGTTCATTGCCATTTTGGGCAGGTTCTCTTTCTTACTTAAGTAAGAGCCATAAACCAACATCGAGCAACCGCCAATAGTGAGCGAGAAGAAGCCCTGTCCCATTGCCGCCAGAATCAGTTTTCTATCCCACACTTTCTCAAAGTCTGGAACAAGGTAATGTTTTAGGCCTTCCATCGCGCCAGATTGCGTCATGATGTAAACAAACAATAAGCCAAATAACACAAATAGCGCAGGCATCAAACGGGTCGACCATTTCTCGATCCCCTGCTTAACACCGCCCTGAACAATCAAGATAGTCAGTACATAGAATGCGACGGTACCAAAAACATTGCGCTCAACACTGAAGCCTTTAAACCAATCAGCAGCAGCCTCTAGACCAATCAGGTCAGCGACAGCACCAATTAGGAAGCAGATCAACCAACCACCGACAATGCTATAAAACGCTAGCACTGCACTTGGAACACTCAACCCAATCCAACCGACAAATTCACCGACTTTCTTGCCTAACGGGTTTGTAGTCAAAGAACGCATGCTATCGACAGGATTTGCTTGGCCATGTCGACCAATAGCCATCTCAACCACCAGCATCGGGAAAGCAACCACGAAAATCATAATTAGGTAAACAAGCAGAAAAGCACCACCGCCGTTACTGGCGACTTGGGTTGGGAAACCCCAAATATTACCTAAGCCAACAGCTGCACCCGCCGCTGCTAAAATAAAACCCAAACGAGAGCTAAAGTGCTCTCTTGAAGAGGAAGATTGTTGGTCCATATTGCCCGCATTAAAAATCAGTGAACTAGTTGAGAAGTACAGTAATCAAAAGCAATGATAGGTACAACTAATAAATGAGCAATCTTCTGATTTTTACAACAAACACGCTATTTAGAACCATTAAATTAACAAATAACTGGTCTTATCGTTTACCAAAAAGCAGTAAAGCAAGGTTCAGGACTAGACAAATCATGGATTTAATTGAGATGAATACTCGTCGTATTGTTCAATTTATACGAACAAAAAGAGCACCAAATGGTGCTCTTGTGACTTATAGTTAGATTCAGATTAGATCGTGAAGACTTGATAGTCTTTTAGGTTCGGAATGATTTCATGCAGCTGTTGCTCTTGTTCTGCCATCTCATCAAGAGAATCACAGAACTCATTCGCTTCCTCTTGCACTTGTTGAGAGTGTTCTTTCATGCGCTCTTCAACTTTAAGCTTTAATGCAGCCATGCTGTCAGCCAATTCAGTAAGATTTAAGCCACCATCTTGTTTCATTTTTTCTGACATCGCATTAAAAGCGCTAGAGATAAATTCTTGGTTAAAGATCTCCTTAGCCTTCTCGAAATCTTCAGACCAACCATTGGCCATCGAATCAAAACTGTCTGCTGGTAAAACTAACTCGCCATCTTTGTAGTAACGAGCTTCCAGTTCAGCAAAGTAGGTTTTCATTGACTCTTTTACATTATCAAATGATTCCGGTGAATCTAGGCTAGCAGCAATGTCATCAATAACATCATTCGCTAACGCTAAACCATCGTTAGCCATTTGTTTCGCTCTTGGTAAGTACTCACTCATTTTTTCGCGGTATTTCTCAATCGCCGCTTGTTGGTCGGCATCAAGCTCAACCTTCTCACCATGGATATATAAGTCGTTGTTACCATCAAAAACGGCAGTATCACCATTCACTTGATGGATTTCGACTTTCTGGTCATCGATTCGCAATTCATTTTTCAAATCAACTCGACACTGAGCAGCAAAAGTTGGCAGGCTCACAACAGAGATTACCGCTGTTAACGATGCGATTAATACATTGTTCTTCATAAACATTTTGTTTTTCATAAATACATTGTTTTTCATAACATCCTCTCATCAATCTGACAGATTACTATACCCTTGGTATATGCTTCTTTGTCAGAGAAACGTTTTATATATATCCGTTACTCAGTTAGTCGATAGATATTACTTCATAGCAAAACTGTTTATCTGCGACCTTAAACTCAATCTCATCACCGACTTCTTTCCCCATTAGAGCCTGACCAAAAGGTGCATTTTCCGTCACGATAGCAACTTCATTGTTATTCCACGTAACAGAAAGCCCACCGACTCTCGGCCCCATGAAAAAGTGTTTATATTGATCATGCTCGTCAATGACCACTACATAGCTGCTCACTGTAATCTTCTCACTATCACGCAGCACTAAGTTACGATAACACTGAATGTCACCTTCACACTCTTGCACTCTTACTGCTTGACCGTGGGCAAGATACGAAGCTTCTAGTGCCAATGTATCGTACTTATGCTCAGGCACAGTCTCTTCATCGGTCGCCGCATCAATAGCGCGTTGAGTCGCAGATTGTGCGATACGTAATCGGGATTCAAGTTGCTCTATGATTATTTGGCGAAGCTCAGACTTATTCATACTATTGGGGTGCTTTTCTATAGGAGCTACAGAATAGAATTAGGTACAATCAGGTGCAAGACATTTGATTCATCAAGCGACGCAATCATCAATAGGCGCCCGCTTTAACATCAATACGACACTTAATAACTCAGGTAGAACATAAATGATTGAGCAGAAGCTAAAACAAGTATTCGGATTCGACTCACTGCGTAATGGGCAAAAGCAAGTCATTGATAATGTTCTATCTGGTCACTCGACTGCCGCTATATTCCCAACAGGCTCAGGCAAGTCGCTTTGCTACCAATTGCCAGCATTAGAGTTGCCGCACTTAACCTTAGTGATATCACCATTGTTAGCCTTAATGAAAGACCAGCTCAGCTTCTTACACAGTAAGGGAATAAGCGCGGCTGCAATCGAATCAAGCCAAGACAGACAAACCACACAACAGGTGATGCAATCCGTGCGTAACGGGGACACCAAAATCCTAATGATCTCTGTTGAGCGCTTGAAGAATGAACGCTTTCGTCAGTTTATCTCCCAAGTTCCCATCTCGTTACTGGTGGTCGATGAAGCGCACTGTATTTCAGAATGGGGGCACAACTTCAGACCAGACTACCTGAAGCTTCCCCAATACCAAAAGCAGCTCAATATTCCACAAGTACTGCTACTGACAGCTACTGCAACGACATCGGTTATCCAAGATATGAAGTCGAAGTTTGATATCGATGAGGAGCGCGTGGTGGTTACGGGTTTCTATCGTCAAAATCTTGATCTGTCGATTCAACCTTGCGAACAAACCAGCAAACTAGAAACCTTGTGCAATGTCGTTAACCAAGCTTCTCTCGCTCCGACTATTGTTTATGTCACCCTTCAACAGACAGCAGAGATGGTGGCTCAGCAACTCCGTAATGCTGGCGTTAATGCCGTGGCTTACCATGCCGGTCTTAAGCCTGAAAACCGAGATGCCATTCAACATCAATTCATGAATGATGAAGTGAGCTGTATCGTGGCAACCATTGCTTTTGGTATGGGCGTGGATAAGTCCAACATTCGCCGAGTGATTCACTTTGACTTACCAAAATCGATAGAGAACTACTCACAAGAGATCGGCAGAGCTGGCCGAGATGGGAAAGCATCTGAATGTATTTTACTGGCTAACAAACATGGTTTGAGCACACTCGAGAACTTCGTTTTTGGTGATACGCCAGACAACATATCAATTCAAACGGTCTTAAAAGAAATATACGAAAACCAAAACATTGCGGTTGCTGGCGCAAACCAATGGGAAATCATGCTCAACCAACTATCGCGTGAGTCCAACATTCGTCAGTTACCACTTAAAACGCTACTGGTGTATCTCGAAATTGAAGGCGTGATTGAGCCTAAATACAGCTACTTTGCTGACTACAAATTTAAATTCATACGTACTAAGCAGCAGATCATCGAGCAATTCCAAAGCGAACGTCGCCATTTTGTAGAAGCAATTTTCCAATGCTCTCCTCAAGCCAGAGTTTGGTGCCAAGTCGATTTCGATGCCCTTTGGACTCACTTTCAAGCAGATCGTCAGCGTGTGATTGCGGCTATCGATTACTTCAATGAACAAGGTTGGATTGAGTTGGAAAGTAAGCAGATCACAGATGTGTATGCGATCCACAACACCACTGAAGACATGATGCAGTTATCGGAACGTCTAACTGAATTGTTTAAGGCAAAAGAGAACAGTGAGATAAACCGCCTTAACCAAATGCTGAGCTTCTTTGAGGCTGATACCTGCCTAAGCTCTTGCCTTGCGAGTTACTTCGCCGATGATAAAGCGCCAGCCAAGTGTGGTCACTGCTCAGTATGTCGCGGTCAAGTAGCAATATTACCAACCGTTGATGTTGAGCCTATTGATGATGAAACGGTAATGACATGGATTCATGAATTTGTATCTAAGAGTCAACAATTGATCACCGACGAAGCTATTACTCGTTTTCTATGCGGAATCGCAACTCCACTTTCAACCAAGCTTAAAGCCAGCAAAATGGTTGGATACGGAAAGCTAGAGCAACAACCATTCAGTGATACCTTAGCGCGAGTTAAACAACTTCCTAGATAAGGCATATCACGTATTGATATAGAAGCTGGCTAGGCTGTGGAGTCTAGTCGCTATTCAAACTCTAACCCTTCCAGCAACACCTCTAAATCTAAACTCTCAGCGCCTTTCCCTAGAAGAAACTCAATTGACGCATTTGGTCTTTGGGTTGTAGCATTACGCTTAAACCAAGTAGGCGTATTTCTCGCCCTTGCTGCCTTTTAAGTATCTCACTCAACAGTTCTTTAAAGTGCTCTCGATCGAGAGAGGCGTGTATGTGCTCAATAGTGGTTTGCTGGAAGTCGGCAAACTTGAGCTTAATGCCCTGCTTGATGATCGCTTTACTTGGGCTAGCTTTCTCTAGACGTGCTTCAAGCTCAGGAAAAAGCTTGTCTTCAATTACCTGCCAACATTCTGCGTAAGTAGAAATATTCTGAGTAAAAGTTCGCTCCACGCCTACCGATTTTCGTTCACGCTCAATAATAACTTCTCTGTCATCAATACCATGGCTGCGCTTCCAGAGTGATGCGCCTTGACGGCCAAACCGGAGCAATAGATCTCGATAGTCAGATTCCTTAATGTCCTTACAAGTAAAGAAGCCAGCTTGATGGAGCTTTTCAATACTGACCTTGCCAACGCCTGGGATTTTTTCGAGTGGCAGCTCATCAATCACTGATTGAACATCCTGTGGAGGAATAACAAACTGACCATTGGGCTTGTTTAGATCCGAGGCCACCTTCGCCAAAAATTTAATCGGCGCAATACCAGCAGAAGCGGTCAGGTTAAGTTCATTCCAGATATCGCTACGAATTGCTTCGGCAATAAGTGTTGCCGAACCACGACACAGCGTCGAATCCGTGACATCAAGAAAAGCTTCATCTAAAGACAGGGGTTCAATGATGGATGTATATCGAGAAAAAATCTCGCGAATCTTTTTCGATATCTCGACGTAGACCGACATCCTCCCAGGAACAACCAACAGATTGGGACAAAGCTGCAGCGCCTTTCCCGTCGGCATTGCAGAACGAATACCAAACTTGCGAGCTTCGTAATTACAGGTACTCAAAACGCCACGCTGCTTTTCATGCCCCCCTACTGCAAGTGGTCGATTTCGGTAAGCGGGATTATCTCTCATTTCAACAGCTGCGTAAAAACAGTCCATATCAACGTGGATTATCTTTCTTACTTTCTCTTCACCCGCACTACACATCTAGGAATAACCCAACCTTACAACTGTATTTATAAACAGTATAATCAATTATTCTCAGATTTAAAATGATCTGGAGCCCAGCTAAATAGCTTTAACTTCATTAGCCACTTACTATTCTGATAGTATTGTTAGAGAGTATTTAACCTATAAGTAGGGATAACTTTTGAGTGATAAAATACTAGTAGTCGAAGATAGTCGTGCATTCAGAAACTACCTGTACCAGCAATTGAAAAATGATGGCTATGAGGTTGCGCTGGCTGAATCAGTGGCTGAAGCTGAAGCAATCTTAGAACAAGATACGGATTTCTTGTGCGCGGTGCTCGATTACTGCTTACCCGATGGTCAAGATGGCGAGATCATTGATTTGGTACTCGGCTATCAACAAAAAATTATAGTCCTAACCGGCATGTTCAACAACACACTTCGAGAACAAGTACTCGCGAAGGGTGTGATTGATTACATCCTCAAAGACAGCATGTCATCAGTCAGTTATTTGCTTCCTTTGGTTAATCGAATCTCAAATAACCGATATCATAAAGCCTTGGTTGTTGATGATTCTGCGGTTGTTCGTCGATATGTAGTGCAACTTCTTGAGCACCAATATATTCAAACGATTCAAGCGGAAGATGGCGAACAAGCACTAGAGCTTCTCCAAAACGACCCCGACATCACTTTCGTCGTTACCGATCATGACATGCCAAACAAAGATGGCATTTCGATGACCCGTGACATTCGAGTACACCATGATCGTAATCAACTCGCTATTCTTGGGCTATCTGGCAGTGACGACCGAACCATGACAGCTCGTTTCCTTAAGGCTGGTGCCAACGACTTCCTTTACAAGCCATTTAACCAAGAAGAGTTTTTCTGCCGTATTCATCAGCTACTCGATATGAAAGAGGCCACCAATGAACTATTTCGTCATGCAAATGAAGATGCTCTGACCGGGCTTTGGAACCGTCGTTATCTATTCAATCAAACATGTAAAGGCTGCGAACATCGCAGCATCGCCATGATGGATATAGACTTCTTTAAAAAGGTGAATGATACCTACGGTCATGATGGTGGCGATGCGGTACTCATTGAAGTCGGAAAGATCATCAAAAATCATTTTAAAGATGATGTCGCCGTTCGTTTCGGCGGTGAAGAGTTCTGCATTCAATCATGCCGACCATTTGAAGAATTTGTCGACACGCTAGAGTCAATGAGGATTGCGATACAAAACCAAGAAGTTATTCATGACTCACAACGGATTAAAGTCAGCATGAGTATCGGGTTAAGCGACTTAGTTGGCAGTTTGGATGAGCAAATAAAAGCCGCGGACGAACTACTTTATACTGCAAAAGAACAAGGTAGGAACCAACTGGTCTTTGCGCGCAATAACATGCAAATCGACCACTAGAAATTCGTTTTTGTTTCCGTTTTTAGCATTCCAAAATAGACAGTTCACTCAAACAAAAAAAGCTCAAGACGATAATCTTGAGCTTCTTATTCTAAGGGCATAGACAACTCTATTCCCCTATGACTGTCACCAATTAAGCGATACGGTCTTTACTCCAAGCCGCTTCTTTTTGTTGACGTTCTGCCAGTTTCTCTTCACGGTATGCTTCACGTGCTTCACGTTTTTTACGCGCATCACAAGGTTCAGGGCAGTTACATACTTTATCAATACCAACAGCACCTAAGCCACCACAGCTACCTTTCACAACTTTCTTTTGGATAATATAGCCAATTGACATCGCTGCGATTACTGCAAGAAAAACACCAAATGTAATCAGAAATGTATTCATAATTATCTCGCTTACCTTATTTACCTAAGTATGGCTTAAATGCTTCTGAAGCAATTTCTTTAAAGCCATCAGCTGTTTTTACCACCATGAACACTGGGATGTTATGTTGGTTTGCGACTTCCAGTCCTTTTTCTTCACCTAAGACCATAAGGCCAGTAGATAAACCGTCTGCAGTCATTGAAGACGGGTTTAAAACAGTCACTGAAACCACTTTGTGATGAAGCGGCTTACCTGTTTCTGGGTTGATGATGTGTGAATAACGAACACCATCACGCTCAAAATAGTTTCGGTAGTCGCCAGACGTTGCGATCGCCATATCACCAGGCTCGATGATCTCTTGAATGTTGCGCTCGTCAACACTTGGCTTCTCGATGGCGATACGCCAACCCACACTTTCACGGTTTAAGCCCTTCAAACGGATTTCACCGCCCACTTCTACCATGTAGTTATGAATGCCAATTGAATCGAGGTAGTCAGCAACGACATCCACGCCCCAACCTTTTGCGATAGTCGAAAGGTCAACATACAAGTTAGGCAAATCTTTGCTTAGCTTATTACCTTCAACGCTTAAGTGGTGAATACCAATCTTAGCCTTACGAGCCGCAAGCTCTTCGTCTGATGGAACCACTTCAGGACGTGCTTCTGGACCAAAACCCCACAAGTTAACTAATGGACCAACCGTCACATCCAACGCACCTTCAGTAAGACCGTTCAAACGAATCGCTTCTTTCACAACGATAGCGGTTTGTTCAGATACTTCGAATGCGTCCGCACCTTTATGTTGGTTGAAACGGCTCAGCTCTGAATCTTCACGGTAAGTCGACATTTGATCATTTACTTCTTCAAGTAGACGATCGATCTCGGTATGAACTTCTTTAGACTCAGGAAATTCATCGCCATTGATGTACTTAATGTTATAACTGGTCCCCATTGTCGGACCACTTAAATGTACTTGCTCTCTTGCCTGCTCACAGCCCGCAAGAAAAATTAAAGAAGTTAATGCAACAAGCCAAATTCTCACTTGCTTACTCCTGTCTAATGTTGAGGATTTATATAAGGAAAAATAAGAGTGAAAAATAGGTATTTTAAATGCCTTACTCTTTCTTATATAAGCCAGTTTGTTGTCACGAGTAGTCTTAGAAAAACAAATGGCTGACTCGTAAGAGTCAGCCATAATATCAATCACTTAAATGGATTAACCACCGAAGTCATCTAGTAGGATGTTTTCATCTTCTACACCAAGATCTTTCAGCATGCCGATCACAGCCGCGTTCATCATTGGTGGACCACACATGTAGTACTCACAGTCTTCAGGAGCTTCGTGATCCTTCAGGTAGTTTTCGTACAATACGTTGTGGATGAAACCAGTGTAACCGTCCCAGTTGTCCTCTGGTTGAGGATCAGACAGAGCACAATGCCACACGAAGTTTTCGTTTGCAGCTGCTAGGCCGTCGAAGTCTTCAATGTAGAACATCTCACGCTTAGAACGTGCACCGTACCAGTAAGACATCTTACGAGTAGAGTTAAGACGCTTAAGTTGGTCGAAGATATGTGAACGCATTGGCGCCATACCTGCACCACCACCGATGAATACCATTTCATTGTCTGTGTCTTTAGCAAAGAACTCACCAAATGGACCAGAAATAGTACATTTGTCGCCTTCTTTAAGAGACCAGATGTATGAAGACATCACACCAGGAGCTACGTCAGGGTTGTTTGGCGGCGGAGTTGCGATACGCACGTTAAGCTTGATGATGCCTTTCTCTTCTGGGTATGAAGCCATAGAGTAAGCACGGATCGAATGCTCTTTAACGATAGACTCGTAACGGAACAAGTTGAACTTATCCCAGTCACCACGGTATTCCTCAGGAATATCGTAATCTGCGTATTTCACGTGATGTGGTTCAGCTTCAATCTGAATGTAACCACCCGCGCGGAACGGAACTTCTTCACCTTCAGGGATAGCTAGAGCCAATTCTTTGATGAAAGTAGCTTCGTTATCGTTAGAGATAACAGTACATTCCCACTTCTTCACACCAAAGATATCTTCGTCTAGTTCAATCTCCATGTCAGTTTTCATAGCAACTTGACATGCAAGACGTTCGCCTTCGCGAGCTTCACCTTTTGTGATGTGATCAAGTTCAGTTGGAAGGATGTCGCCACCACCAGACTTAACTTTTACACGACACTGACCACAAGAGCCACCGCCACCACAAGCAGAAGATACGAAGATACCTGCGCCAGCTAGGGCACCAAGTAGCTTGCTACCAGGCTGAGTAACGATCGCCTTTTCAGGGTCGCCGTTTACAGCAATAGTGATGTCACCTGATGGTACTAGCTTAGACTTAGCGAAAAGAATCACTAGTACTAGAGCCAATACAATAATGGTAAACATCGCTACGCCAAGAATAATGCTTTGCATTTGTTATTCCTTATTACTGGGTGCTTACCCTACAGTTGAACACCAGAGAAAGACATAAAGCCTAACGCCATCAGACCAACAGTAATGAACGTGATACCAAGGCCACGAAGACCTGGAGGTACGTCAGAGTACTTCATCTTCTCACGGATACCCGCAAGAGCAACGATAGCTAACATCCAACCCACACCAGAACCGAAGCCGTAAACAACAGATTCAGCAAAGTTGTAGTCACGCGTTACCATGAAAGATACACCACCAAAGATTGCACAGTTAACTGTGATCAGTGGAAGGAAGATACCTAGTGCGTTGTACAAAGGTGGGAAGAAACGGTCTAAAACCATCTCTAGGATTTGTACAAGTGCCGCGATAACACCGATGAATGCGATGAAGTTAAGGAAACTTAAATCGACACCTTCAACAAGCGCGTTTTCTTTCAGGATGTGTGTGTAAACAAGGTTGTTTACAGGAACAGCAATTGTAAGTACTACAACTACCGCAACACCAAGACCAAAAGAAGTTTTAACTTTCTTAGATACCGCTAGGAACGTACACATACCTAGGAAGAAAGAAAGCGCCATGTTTTCGATGAAAATCGATTTAACTAGCAGACTAATATAATGTTCCATGACTACCTTACCCCTTCGCTTCTACTTGTTCTGGTTTGAACACACGAATTGCCCAAATCAAGAAACCAATTAGGAAGAATGCTGAAGGTGCTAGAAGCATCAAGCCGTTTGGCTGATACCAACCACCGTTGCTCACTAGAGGTAGTACTTCCATACCAAATAGTTTGCCAGAGCCTAGAAGCTCACGGAAGAAACCAACAGTGATAAGAACGAAACCGTAACCAAGACCGTTACCAAGACCGTCGATAAACGATGGGATTGGCGCAGACTTCATTGCGAATGCTTCAGCACGACCCATTACAATACAGTTAGTAATGATTAGGCCAACGAATACAGATAGCTGCTTAGAGATATCGTATAGGTATGCTTTAAGCACTTGGTCTACCACGATTACTAATGATGCGATAATTGCCATCTGAACGATGATACGCACACTGTTAGGAATGTGGTTACGGATTAAAGAAACGAAGAAGTTAGACAGAGCAGTAACGAACATTACCGCGATAGTCATAACAAATGCTGTTTCTAGCTTAGTGGTTACTGCAAGAGCAGAACACACACCAAGAACCTGTAGCGCGATTGGGTTGTTATCCAACACAGGCGCTAAGATGCTCTTTTTAATTTCTTTTGCACTAGACATTAGTTCAGACCTCCGTCACGAACTTTTGCTAGGAACGGACCAAAGCCCATATCACCTAACCAGAAGTCAAATGTATGTTGAACACCAACGCTAGTCAGTGTTGCACCAGAAAGGCCATCTACACCGTGCTCAGAACCTTGAGGAGCGCCACCTTTAACAACCTGAATAGCAGGTTTGTGGTTTTCGTCGAATAATTTCTTACCAACGAATTGAGCGCGCCAAGTTGGGTTCTCAACTTCACCACCAAGTCCAGGAGTTTCACCTTGCTCGTAGTAAGTGATACCAGAAACTGTGTTGCCATCAGTTTCTACCGCAACGAATGCGTACATCATTGACCAAAGGCCGTTACCGTGAACAGGGATGATAACTTTAGAAGTCTCAGCGCCATCTTTCACTAGGTATACAGTACCCGTGTTAGCACGACGAATGATCTTAGCGATGTCATCTTCAGCTGAAAGCTTGATTGACTGAGCTGGATCTTTTGCCGCTTTACGTTGGTCGTATGCAGCGGCATCGCCGTCAACGAAATCGCCAGTAGCGAAATCAACTAGACGAGGTTCGATGTTCTCTGCGTAGAGTGCTGGGATATCACCTGCAAGCTCAATACCCGCAACTTCAAGGATCTTAGTTTGCTGATCCAGAACTGCGTTAGCTTGCTGCTTAGGTTTAAGAACAACTGCAGCTGTTGAAACGATGATTGAGCACACTAGGCTCAATGCGATAACAACAAACAGCGTCTTTTTAATGCTATCGTTATTACTTGCCATAGCGCGCTAGTCTCCGCTTAATGTTCTTCTCGATTACAACGTGGTCAAACAGAGGAGCAAATAGGTTTGCGAATAGAATCGCAAGCATCATGCCTTCTGGGTATGCAGGGTTAACTACACGAATCATTACACACATTGCGCCGATTAGGATGCCGTACCACCACTTACCTTTGTTGGTAAATGAAGCTGATACTGGGTCAGTCGCCATGAAGAACATACCGAATGCGAAGCCACCTAGAACTAGGTGCCAATGCCAAGGCATGCTGAACATTGCGTTAGTATCAGAACCGATCACGTTGAACAGCGTAGACACAGCAATCATACCGATCATTACACCGGCAATGATACGCCATGAAGCGATACGCATGTAAACGATCATCGCTGCACCAATCATAAGTGCTAGAGTTGATACTTCACCGATAGAACCTGGGATGTTACCAATGAATGCGTCCATCCAAGTGATTGCTTCACCTGATGTCACGTTCATTAGTGCGCTACCGCCACCTTGAGCCCATTGGCTAAGAGCAGTTGCACCAGAGAAACCATCTGCAGCAGTCCAAACTACGTCACCTGAAATCTGTGCAGGGTATGCAAAGAATAGGAACGCACGGCCAGCAAGTGCAGGGTTCAGGAAGTTACGACCCGTACCACCGAAGATCTCTTTCGCCACAACAACACCGAAGGTAATACCTAGTGCTGCTTGCCATAGAGGAAGCGTTGGCGGAACGATAAGCGCGAATAAGATAGAAGTAACAAAGAAACCTTCGTTTACTTCGTGCTTACGCACCATACAGAACAGAACTTCCCAGAAACCACCTACGATGAATACCGTTGCGTAGATAGGTAGGAAGTATGTCGCACCAAGTAGCATCTTGCTGCCAACACCTGCATCGGCTCCTAAGGAGGCTCCAAGCATTTCGGTTAGCCAGTAGTGCCAGTTACCACTGATAACAGATGCTAGTTCAGCGCCTGCGTACATATGGTTAAGTGCAGCGATAGCTTGGCCACCCGCGTTGTACATACCCCAGAACATTGCTGGGAATACCGCGAACCAAACCATGATCATGATACGTTTTAAATCAACGCTATCACGAACGTGCGAGCTTTTCTTTGTAATAAGACCTGGCGTGTAGAACACTGTCGCTGCTGCTTCGTAAAGCGCAAACCACTTCTCGTGTTTACCACCTGGCTCAAAATGATGCTCGATGTCTTCAAGAAACTTTTTAAGGCCCATGAAAATTACCCTTCCTTCTCAATCGTATCTAGGCATTCACGAAGTAGTTGACCGTACTCGTACTTACCTGGACATACAAAGGTACACAATGCTACATCTTCTTCGTCTAGTTCTAGCGCACCAAGTGCTTGAGCACTATCAATGTCGCCTGCACATAGATCACGAAGCAGCAATGTAGGTTCCATATCTAGAGGCATTACGCGCTCGTAGTTACCAATTGGAACCATTGAGCGGTCACTACCGTTTGTCGTCGTTGTCATGTTGAACAACTGACCTTTAAACAGGTGACCAAGGAATGAACGAGTAACAGAGAACTTGTTCTTACCAGGCATAGCCCAGCCGAATAGCTCTTTATCACGACCTTCACGTAGAACAGAAACTTGCTGATGGTAACGACCAAGGAAAGCATGTGGACCTGTTGCTTCAGTACCCGTAAGTACAGAACCAGAAATCACACGAACTTCGCCTGGCATTAACTCGCTGTCTGTCAACTCTTCAAGGCTAGCACCAATTTGAGTACGAACTAGACGTGGGTTATTCACCACTGGACCAGCCAGAGAAACAACACGCTCAGAGTAAATCTCACCAGTAAGGAAAAGCTTACCGAATGCGATAACATCTTGGTAGTTAATGCTCCACGCTACATTTTGTGCATTTACCGGATATAGGTAATGCATATGCGTGCCTGCAAGACCTGCAGGGTGTGGGCCATCAAAAACATGTTCTTCAACGTTAGACTGAGCTGAACGAGGTAAGCTAGTACCTTTTTTACAAACGTACACTTTACCGTTAGTCAGAGTTGAAAGAAGATCTAAACCAGCAACAAAAGCATCAGACTGCTCGTTAATGATTAATTCTGGCTCAGCTGCTAGCGGATTAGTATCCATAGCAGTAACGAAAATAGCCTGAGTTTCAGAATCAACTGCTGGAACCTTGCTGAACGGACGAGTTCGCAAAGCGGTCCATGCGCCAGACTCAACTAACTGAGTTTTAACCGTTTCACGGTCAAGACTTACTAGTTGGTTAGCTTCATAGCTATTGAACGTGATTTGCTCATTGCCTGCTACTTCAATCACTACTGATTGAAGAACACGCTTAGCACCACGGTTCACTTCAATAACTTTACCGCTTGCTGGAGAAGTAAATACAACACCTGGGTTCTTTTTATCTGCAAAAAGAACTTGGCCTTTCTTCACTTCATCACCAACGCGAGCATGCATCGTAGGACGCATACCAACGTACTCTTCGCCAAGCAAGGCGACTTTAGTGATGGACTTACCATCATTAATCACCTGGGATGGAGTTCCTGCGATAGGAAGATCCAAACCCTTCTTTATTGTAATCATACGCACTTGCACTACTTTATCGGGAAAAAGATTCTTTTAATTGCGTAAATTCGGGACGTTTTAAAATCGCCCTTAGACACGACATTACAGTGTCCGGTTTTGGTAAATTAGAGATACCAAAATCGCAACATTACATTAATAAACTCATCACAAAGATTATGTGAGATTTATCAGGTGCCGTATTCTAGCATTTTTTGACAACTTGATGCCATGACCAATAACTTGAATACGGCCTTAATTTGGTGAGATTTGAAGCATATGGACTCTCAAATATGTATAAATTTGACGAACCGCACAGATAAAATGGCTTTTGAATCGTGTTTTAAACAAGAGATTAATACTCTGTCACAAACTAATATTTTACGAGTTATGTTGAAACACTGTTAATAAAAACATTACTCATTGTGGGTATTTAAAGACGCCTAATTTGACATCAATTTGAGTAATATAAACCCTAAAAACACATCAGCCTGGCGATAAAAAAGGCAGCATCGCCACCTCTTCTATCAGTTAGTTTTATTACTTACCACCGCCCATACACATAGGGCTGTCTGGCACGTTATCGAGTTGCTTCATCCATTCATCTTTTGTATAAGTGTGAATAGATAGTGCGTGAATATTATTCGCTAGCTCTTCTGAAAGTGCTTTATTTACCGCTCGATGACGACCAATAAGGCGCAAGCCTTCAAACGCATCGCTGACAACAATCACTTTAAAATGACTCTCAGAACCAGCCGGAACATTGTGCATGTAGCTCTCATTGACCACGTTTAAATGACTTGGTGAAAACTCATTGTGCAATTTTGTTTCGATAACTTCTTGGATCATTATGATTCCTTAATAACGTATTGGCATTATCTGTGGGGGAAGTATAAACCCTAACTGGTCGACTGTCTGAGTATTTCATAACGAACGACTTAGGTTTGGTTGAGTTTTTTCTATCTTGTTCAGGCTGCATTTGAGACAATATCTTTGTTATTTCTTACATAAGTATCTCAAGCTATGAAAACCGAACTTACTCTTCTCGATAGAACTTTGACCTTACATCGTTTCCCCAACCGTTCAAATGAAACCCTTCAAGCTTGGGATGCGGGCGACGAATACATTATTAGTCACGTTGAAGAGATGAATCTGGAACCTGGCAAACACATCCTGATCATGAACGATAGCTTTGGTGCCCTGTCGGCATGGTTCTCTAAAGATCATGATGTCACCATGATGAGCGACTCGTTTATCTCTCATCGCGGTGCGCTAAAAAACTTGCAGCGCAATCAAAGTAACCGTGTGAACTTCCTGAATACGATGGATGATATCCCACACGGTATCGATCTTGTGATCATGCAACTACCGAAAACAAACCGTCATCTAGTATGGCAATTGAGCCAACTACGCCAAGCGTTGCCAGAAGGCTGCCAAGTCATCGGTGTAAACAAAGTAAAAGATATCCACACATCTACACTTAATATTTTCGAAAAGTACCTAGGTGAAACCAAAACTTCTCTAGCGAAGAAGAAACATCGCTTGGTTTTCTCTTCACCAAATTGTCAGCCGATTCAAACGGTCGAACCTTTTGTTGAATGGGATGTAGACGGTGAAGATATTCGCCTGAAAAATTTACCGAACGTTTACTCAGGCGAGGCACTCGATCAAGGCGCTCGCTATATGCTAGAGCACATCCCTCAAGATCCTGAACTGCGTCATATTATCGACCTAGGTTGTGGCAACGGTGTATTGAGTGTAAAAGCTGGGCAATTAAACCCACAAGCGCGTATCACCTGTGTTGATGAAAGCTTTATGGCAGTGGAATCAGCGCGCCAAAATATTAAGGATAACCTTGGCGAAGAAGGTAATTTCCAGTTCATCGCCAATAACTGTTTAGATGGTTTTAAGAAAAACAGCACTTACTTAGTTATGTGTAACCCTCCGTTCCACCAACAACAAGCGATTACAGATCACATTGCATGGCAAATGTTCTGTGATGCAAAGCATGTTCTTAGCAACGGAGGCAAATTAATTGTTATTGGTAACCGACACCTCGGATACGATGTCAAACTAGCAAGACTATTTGGTGAAGCAAACGTTGAAACGCTTGAACTAAACCAGAAATTTGAGATATTACAAGCAACAAGAGAACCTGCGAATTTTAATAAATAAGCAGAAACGACGTCACAAGAATTTAAGATACCGAGCTCCTGGTGTGAATTTAGAAAGGATAAAGGAATGAAAAAACTGATTTTGGCTGCTTCTATTTTGGCTTTGACAGCATGTTCAGCCCCTCAGAAAGAACAGATCAACGTAATGCCAGAAGCTTCACTAAGCTCAAGCAACCTTGTACAAGGCAAAACATACACACTAACCAGTAAAGATGTTCGTGCCGCTCAATATGTTGCATTGGTTGATAGTGGCCGTTCAAACATTCAGCCAATTCACGCTAAGCAAAACATGCGTATTTCTCTAGAAAACGCTATTGCTCAACAATTAGAGTCTCAAGGCTTTCGTGCAAGCGTAAACAGTGAAAACTCAATTGTTTTAGAGATTCAAGAAGCGCTTGTTACCGTCAAGCACACCATCATGGAAAACCAAATGGATGGTAAAGTAACACTTGAAGTAACCGCTGAAACGCCTGAAGGCAAGCTAGTTAAGACATTCAATGGTACAGCAACTCGTACAGGCGCATTAAGTGCATCAAATGACGATATCGCAATGGTACTAAACGATGTTATCGACTTAGTTCTTAAAGAGATTGCCAATGACCAAGAGCTCCAAACTTACATGAAGGAACGTTTCTAATGGGACGCATTCTATCTTCTATTGCATTGATGTTGGTGAGCGTGAGCGTTTGGGCTGGTCCTAAAGTGAATGTAGAAACAACATTAGGCGGCTTCACTATCGAGCTAAACCAAGAGCAAGCACCGGTTAGTGTTGATAACTTTCTGAAATATGTTGCTGACGGTAGCTACGAAGGCACTCAGTTTCACCGTGTGATCCCGGGCTTTATGGCTCAGGGTGGTGGCTTCGATCAAGATATGAAGCAATTAGCAACTTATGCGCCTATCAAAAATGAAGGCAGCAATGGCCTGAAGAATGATACTGCAACGATCGCAATGGCTCGCACCAATGCACCAGATTCTGCAACTCGCCAGTTCTTCATTAACTTTGCAGACAACGATTTCTTAAACGCGAAAGACGGTAATCCTGGTTACGCTGTGTTTGGTAAAGTAACCGATGGTTTTGACGTTGTTCAGAAGATGGCAACAATTCCAACCAAGCGAATGGGCCGCATGTCAGACATTCCTGTCGACCCAATCGTCATCACTAAAGTGACCCTTCTTAAGTAATCCAATGTAACGCCCTTATTCTTAAGGGCGTTTTCTATACAAGGACGCCCCATGTCATCAGGCACCCCCTCTCTTTCTTGGATGCAAACTTTCCGCAGCTACTTAGACAAACGTCTACTTTGGGTGTTTATGCTCGGTTGTTCGAGTGGCTTCCCATGGGTTCTGATTGGATCCAACATGTCTGGTTGGCTAAAAGATGCCGGTTTAACTCGTGCTGCGATCGGTTATTTCGGCAGTGTGTTTGCTGTCTATGCTATTAACTTTTTATGGGCACCGTTGGTAGACCGAGTCAAACTGCCAGTTTTACACGCGATATTAGGCCAACGACGCAGTTGGATATTCTTGTGCCAAAGCTTGGTATTGATCTGTACCCTGTTCATTGCTGGAGTAAACCCAGCCAATGACTTGATGTTCACCTCTATGCTTGCTCTCGGAATAGCTATCGCCTCAGCAACTCAAGATGTCGCAATAGATGCCTTCCGTATTGATTCATTTCCAAAATCGGAAGCATCAAAGTTGCCACAAGCATCCGCAATGGCCGTGATGGGATGGTGGACTGGCTATTCTCTTCCAGGTTATCTTGCTTTTATCAATGCTGACTCAATCGGTTGGAATGGTGTGTATTACGGCATGGCTGGTGTGGTTGTCGTGTTAATGCTGTTTACTCTTTTTGTCGGAGAACCCAATACACAACGTGAAGCATTACAAGAGCAAGCACAACAACGTCACAACAGAGTTGTGGGTTCAAAAGTCGTCGCTTGGTTCAGCGTTACAGTACTAGAACCGTTTTATGATTTCTTCAAACGAAACGGAGTTCAAGTTGCCATCACCCTTCTACTGTTTGTGTTCCTATTTAAGATTGGTGAAGCCTTCTTGGGTAGAATGTCTATCACCTTCTATAAAGAGATAGGCTTTAGCAATGAACAGATTGGCCACTACTCTAAGTTAATCGGTTGGGGCGCGACGATATTCTTCACCTTGCTAGGCAGTATCTTCAATGTGAAATTCGGTATTGTACGCGGACTAATGATTGGTGGCATCGCAATGGCAGCCAGCAACCTAATGTTTGCGTGGATCGCTCAGGCAGGCCCTAGTGAAACTCTGTTCTTGGCAACTATCATTGTCGACAACTTCACAACCGCCTTTTCGACGGTAGCATTTGTCTCTTTCTTAACCTTACTGACTGGTCAAGCTTTCTCAGCGACGCAATATGCCTTATTAGCATCCTTAGGCAATTTCGGTAGAACAACACTGGCTTCATTCAGTGGCGAGCTCGTCGATTACCTCAATGATTGGTCAACCTTCTTTATACTGACGTCATTAATGGTGATTCCGAGTTTGATCATGCTCTATTCGCTACGCCACTTTTTCACTGATTTATTAGAAAAAGCGAAAAACAACCACGAATAAAAGAAAAAGAAAGCAAAAGAGAAGAGGGGAGCATTGAGCTACCCTCTTCTCTTTTCTCTTTTCTATTTTCTATTTTCTATTTTCTATTTGCAGACGCTTAACGGATTAATCTGTGGTTTCACTTACTATTAAGTTAAATCCCGTTCCCATCGAATCATCAATCGCCACTACTTGATACACAACACCGTTAACTAAGGTCGCAGGCGCGGAGTCAATAGCAACAGTAGATGGATCGCCAGCCACCGTAATCGTCACATAGTAAGTTCCCGCAGCTACATAAATACCATTCGCGAAATCTTTGAATTTCACATTACTCAACGCAGGAGTACTTCCAGAAATTCCCACGTTCTCGGTTAAATAAATATCAACCGAAGCTGCAATTGGATTAGCTGCAGCATGAGTAATGTTCAATACTGCACTGGTTGCAACAGAGCGTCGATTTTCTGGAACAACTAGCGCTTCCAAATTGAAAGGACTTACCGTCCCCACGGCATAGATACTGTAATCCATTCCGGCAAACACCGCTAAACCGTCAACATCAATGAATGTTGGAGAGGTGGTTGCTGTTTCATAAATATCGATATCGTAACTGCCTGCTGCCAAATCTAAGAAGCCACGAACTTCTTTAAACATTAGAGCATCAAGAGGAGCAAACTTAGCCGAGTTTACATACACATCCACAGAGGGTGCACCATCAACTAAATGCCCTACTCTCACTTCTGCAGATTCTGCCATGTCGTAAATTATAGATGAACCTTTGCCATCCATTACCATCAGCTTCACCTGAGACGTACTGGTTGAATCCGCTCTTGGCACGGCTGCAATGGTCAGCTCGCTACCAGCAGGGAGAGTGATCTCTCCTGAATCAAACGCGATAGCACTTCCACTCACGGTTTCTAATCTCACTCGATATTGTCCTGCAGGTATGTTTAGCACATCAGTGAACCCTTTGTATCCCAAAGTTCCAATCGGTGCGCCTAGAGGATCATTCGGCGCTGTAACGTATAGATTCACATCACCAACTCCAGTTGCCGCGTGAACAACTTGCACATCCAAACTCGAACTCGTCGCCGTGCCTGCTGCAGGTCGTGTCACAACGAGAGCCTCAACTGGGTTGTTGGAACCGTCAGCATCACCGACCACCATCACCGTGTAATCTAAATCACCGCTTAAATCGAACTGGCTTGGCGGAATCACTGTCGCCACACCATCTCCAGGGAGTTGAACATCGACCTGTAGAGTTGTCTGGCCTTGATTGACCGAGGTATATCCAGATGCCTGAGCATAATCAACCCCAGTCCAACGAGCCTGACTATTAACTAACACATTAGCTAGTGGAGCATCTGGCGATGCGTGAACAGCTTGCAGCTGGGTTGTTGGTTGATCGTCATCGTTACACCCTACAATGAATAGGGCTGACATCGCTACAGCGAGTATAGGTGAATATTTCATTGGTCTTCTCTCCAAAAAGTTCGACCAGTTCGTCACACAGCAGATAAGCTCAGGAGCAGATCTTTAAATGTTGCCTCAAAATTGGTGCAATGAACGGTCTCAATATTATCAGCGATGAAAAAACAAACAGATTTAAAAGTCAGGCTAGTCATCACATGAATTGTTCATCAATTGATTCAAACTTCAGTACGGAGTTGCTTGGAAATGGATCAAAGGCAGGATCGAAACGTTCGCTGAGTGAGGTGTTTTTTACGAGAAAACGCTTAGAAAGAAATACTGTTGATTTTGATATGCATGTCACACTTTTTGGTATAATCGTTTGCTTAGAGCGGTATTTCACCAATTTATACACAAAATAATCGAATTTCACAAAATCAATAGAAGTGGGGATTCATCAAGATGCATAGCAACATTAAAGTTCCATCATTTAGATCGTTAGTGTGATCACGCTCACCATAATAATCATAGTTTTCACTCTGTCTCACTTTTATTTGAGAACAAAATCGCTATTATGCTCGGCATTCGGACATATAAACACGCACGGATTAGCGGGTTACTTATTTCAAACATAGAGAGTTCCATTATGCGTAAATCACTTTTAACTCTTGGCCTACTTGCAGCAGCTTCTGCTCCAGTAATGGCGGCTGATTATTCTGACGGCGATACTCACAAGAATGATTACAACTGGATGCAGTTTAATATCATGCACACTATCGATGAGAAGCCTCAAGACAAAGATCATACTTATCTTGAAATGGAGTTTGGTGGACGCTCTGGTATCTTCGATCTTTACGGTTACATTGATGTATTCAACCTAACTAACGATAGTGGCAGTGATAAAGCAAATGACGATCAACTGTTTGTTAAATTTGCGCCTCGTATGTCTATCGATGGTCTGACTGGTAAAGACCTTTCTTTTGGTCCAGTACAAGAACTATACGTTGCAAACTACACAACTATCGATGGCAAAGCTGACGGTGGTTACGCAACTAAAACAGGTATCGGTTCAGACGTAATGGTACCTTGGTTTGGTAAAATGCAATTCAACCTTTACGCTACGTACGATCTAAATGCGAAAGACTGGAACGGTTACCAATTTTCTACAAACTGGTTTAAGCCATTCGTAAACTTCGATAACGGTTCATTCATTGCTTACCAAGGTTACATCGATTACGAGTTTGGTCGTGATAGTTCATACAACCAGTCGAGCAACGGCGGATCTATGTTCAATGGTATTTACTGGCACAATGACCAATTTGCTGTAGGTTACGGTCTTAAATTATACCAAGATGTATACGGTCTAAGAGATGGTGCTCTAATGGATCCGAATAAACCACAAATTGGTGAATTCTCTACTTCAGGCGTAGGTCACTACTTCGCTGTAACTTACAAGTTCTAATCGAACTTCTAAGAAAGTTTCCAAAATGGCACCCTCGGGTGCCATTTTTTATTGCTTTCATTTAATGCCTCGCTATCCTTGCAGCACCACTTTCTTATCTCGGTATTGCTGTGAACATCACTATTGTTGGGCCTGGGGCTATCGGCTCTTTGTGGGCGATAAAACTACTTCAAGCGGGTCATAATGTGGCTTTGTGGAGTCGTTCCGCAGATAACTCAATTGACTTATCGCTTGATGAACAAACTTCACTTTCCTTCAGTAACAACAATATTGAGAAGCTACCAGAAAGTGATCTAGTGATCTTCACGGTCAAAGCTTGGCAAGTAGAAGAAGCCACCACTCCGTTACTTCAGTATCTAGACTCTGACACCATTCTCATGTTCATGCACAACGGTATGGGAGCGGTCGATAACATTGCTAATCAAATTGACGCTCACCCTGTAGTATTGGCGACCACGACTCAAGCAGCATTCAAACCCAATAGCAACAATGTATCCCACACCGGAATCGGCCAAACTCAATTGGGTGCTTTTAACCTAAAGGGGCAACAGTGCACTTTTTTAGTTGATGTGTTGGAACATGCCTTCCCTGCCGTGAGTTGGAATCCAGAAATAACAACGGCGCTGTGGGCTAAACTCGCCATAAATTGTGCAATCAACCCACTGACTGGGCTGGAACAAATCAAAAATGGAGAGCTTGCTGACCAAAGGTTTAACGATATTTTGAGTTCTATAGTTAAAGAACTCACGCAAGTGATGCTGGCGGAAGGCATTACTTGTTCATTCGACGAATTAGAAACAAGCGTCAACAAGGTTATTCAAGCGACAGCAAAGAACAATTCATCAATGAAGCAAGATATGTTTTACCAACGAAAGACAGAGATCGACTTCATTACCGGACACTTGATAAAAACAGCACTTAAGCATCAGATAGAGGTTCCTGTTAACCAAAAGCTGTTTACGCAGGTTAAAGAACGAGAAAATCGCTGGAATCATCAAGATTAGTCAGCAACGATTAACAAGTCGCGATAAAATAACGATACCGCTCAGCATAACGCTAGCAACAATTTCCAAGATTTTAGGTAAGAATAGATGCTTGATATCAATCACATCCGAGAGCAGTTTCCTGCGCTATCACAAACCATCAATCAACAACCGTTGATTTATTTAGACAGCGCAGCAACGACACAAAAACCTCAGGTGGTTATTGATGCCATTAGCCAATACTACTCCAAACAAAATGCCAATGTTCACCGTGGTAGTCATAGCTTAACAGCCAACGCGACCAGTCAATTTGAAGCCGCCAGAGATAAGGTCGCTCCGTTTATCGGCGCAAGCTCTTCAAAAGAGATTATTTGGACTCGCGGCGCAACCGAAGCACTTAACCTGATCGCACAAACTTACGCAAGAAGCACGCTTCAACCTGGCGATGAGATCTTAGTCAGTGAAATGGAACATCACGCCAACATCGTGCCTTGGCAAATTGTGGCTGAACAAACGGGTGCTAAAGTCGTGAAAGTACCAATGACATCAGATTGTGACTTTGACGTTGTTGCGTTTGACGCCCTTTTGAATGAACGAACTAAGATTGTTGCTCTGGCTCAGATAACTAATGTGACTGGTTCTCGTCAGCCCATTGAAGAAGTGATCGAGAAAGCGCACAAGATTAATGCGATTGTTGTGGTAGATGGAGCGCAAGGTATCGTTCATGAACCCGTTGATGTTGCGGCTTTAGGTGCGGATTTCTACGTTTTCTCAGGACACAAGCTCTACGCCCCTGCAGGCATCGGTGTACTTTACGGCAAGCTAGAATTGCTCGAAGCGATGCCCCCTTGGCATGGCGGTGGCAAAATGGTTGAGCGCGTATCTTTCTCTGGTACCACATTTTCTGAACTGCCGGGAAAATTTGAAGCGGGCACGCCAAACGTAGCGGGAGCCATCGCATTAAGTGCAGCGATAGAATGGTTAAGTGGTTTTGCCCAGCAAAATGTCGAAAATCATATCCACCAGCTACAGCACGAGACTTATCTTGCACTCAGTAAACTGGATGATATTCAGATATTGGGTTATCAACCCAACGCGAGTGTGATTACTTTTGTGATGGACGGTGTTCACCATCAAGATATTGCTACTCTGCTGGATCAACAAGGTATCGCAGTTCGTGCTGGCCACCACTGTGCTCATCCATTAATGGATGCACTTAATGTGAAAGGAACTGTTCGTATTTCATTTGGTATTTATAACAATCTAGATGATGTTGAAAAGCTCGTAGCGGCGATAGAAAAAGCCGTTGATATGCTGTAGCGAGTAGCGAGTAGCG
>NZ_JBFRKT010000023.1:0-58031 GCF_041469545.1 Vibrio sp. 10N.286.49.C3 | reverse complement strand
GTAGCGAGTAGCGAGTAGCGAAATTATGTAGGGTTGGCGTTTAGCGTCAACCCTTTTTGTTTCTGTGTATCTAAGAAATGTTAAGCACTTAGCTCTTGGATTTGAGCAACAATCGCTTTTAATCCATTGCCGCGAGATGGGCTTAGATGGGTAATTAAACCGATTTGTTCAAAGTATCCATCGATATCGAACGCTTGAATCTGCTCTGATGTTTTTCCATCATACGCAGCCATCACTAATGCAATCAGACCGCGAACGATACGCGCATCAGAATCAGCACAAAAGCGCCAAACACCGTCGATATTTTGAGAAACCAACCACACTTGGCTTTCACAACCAGATACGACAACCTGTTCACTTTTCAGTTCATCAGGCATGCTAGGCAGTTTCTTACCCCACTGAATCACCTGGCGATAACGATCTTCCCAGCCGCTGAAAGTCTGCATTTTTGCGACAATATCATCACTGGTAATTTCTTTGCCGAATGGAAAGCTTGGGAATGTGGTCATTTTAATATCCAGTCGATTGTTAATTGAGAAGAAGACGTTACTTAGCGTGCTTTTGAACGATCTTTTCTACGATACGTGAAACCGCCACAAAACCAAAGGTAGCCGTGACAACCGTTGCTGCACCAAAACCCGTCGCACAGTCCATGCGTTTTGGACCTTCCGCTGTCGCTTTCGCAGCACATACACTGCCGTCAGCTTGTGGGTACTTAAGTTGCTCAGTCGAGAACACACAATCGATACCAAACTTACGCGCAGGATTCTTAGGGAAATTATGATGACGACGCAATGTGTCTTTCAATTTCTTCGCTAACGGATCTTGAATCGTCTTAGTCAGATCAGCCACTTTAATTTGAGTCGGGTCAACTTGCCCACCCGCGCCACCCGTAGTGATCACTTTGATTTTGTTGCTACGGCAATACGCCAACAACGAAGCCTTAGCTTTCATGCTATCAATCGCATCGAGCACAAAGTCGAACTCTTTCGATAGGTATTCAGCCTGATTATCTGGCCCGATAAAGTCATCAATCAGGTTCACTTTACACTCAGGGTTAATCAGCTTAACGCGCTCTGCCATCACTTCGATTTTGCTCTTGCCAACCGTACCCGACATAGCGTGGATCTGACGGTTGATGTTCGTCACGCACACATCATCCATATCGATCAATGTCAGCTCACCTAAACCAGTACGAGCAAGCGCTTCAACCGCCCATGAACCGACACCGCCAATACCGATCACACACACGTGTGCAGCTCTAAGTATATCTACTTCACTATTGCCATACAGGCGACGAGTGCCACCAAATCGTTGGTCATAGTTTTCTGAAGCTGGAGTGGTCAATTCACGCATTGTTGCCGCCAATTTATTTCTGAGAAAAAGAAAAGAGTGCGTTTTATACGCACTCTTGAATTAAAAGTCTAGGGGATTAGCGATTCGCTTTCAATGCCCCATTTTATTGTTGTTTACTCGACCTTTTCAGGAGGCAAAGCCCAAGGCGCTTCGGTTGCGCTGCCATCTAGACCTAGCTTCCACACCCGACCAAAATGCTTGTAATGACCCGCTTCAGTTCCTGCTCGTGGGCCCATACCATGGTAGAGGTCCAAATGATTTTGCTTAACCGCACCACCGGTATCTAAAACCAATAGTAGTCTTAGTTGGTGCGCGCCGCTCCAAGTACCATCAGCATTCAGTAACGGAACCTCAGCCAGGATAGGTGTTCCCATTGGTAAGATAGAGCGATCGCCCGCTACCGCCGCCATCGGTAATAGAGGAATGCCAGCGCTACCCATTACGGATAGATCATCTCTCGCGCTAAAGAAGACGAAAGATGGGTTTTGCTCAAGCAGCTCTTTTACCACTTCAGGATCGTTCGCCAATACCCACTCTTTGATAGCTTTCAATGACATTTTTTCTCGTGGCACTAAACCTCGTTCGATCAAAACACGACCAATACTCACGTAAGCTTTATTGTTCTTACCCGCGTATGCAAAATACTGCAGCGTGTCATCATCTCCGAAATGCACAAAGCCGCTGCCCTGTACTTCCATCATAAATGGGTCGATACGGTTTGCTGAATAACCTAATTCAAGACCTTGGCCTTCTAATGCACCGTTGTAGATCTCTTCGCGTGTTGGACACTCTTTATCACACTCTGGAAGCCCATAAACAGGGAATCGGTATTCTTCGTTTGCTTCATGTCGTAGTTCCATTACAGGAGAAAAGTAACCCGTGAATAAAACATTACCTTGTTTATCACCACCACCTAATTGAGCAGTTTGAACGCCAAAATTAGCGAGTTCACTCGGCTCTCCACTCAGCACCGCCCATTCATTGAGTTGCTGATAAAGCGGCTCATAGATTTTAGCCATCGAAGGGGATTTAGAAACCACCATCTCAGCTTGCTCTGCAAATGCGGTGAAGTCTCTTGGTTTATTAGATTCAACCAAATCGACCTTATTTAAGGTTCGGGGAAATTCACCGTCAAGGTGTTGTTGGGCAAGATCAGTGGGTTGAGCACAGCCAAATAAGAAAGAGGCAGCAACAAGGGGAAGCCATTTTTTAATCACAAGAGTCATCCTAAATATTCTATGCATCGAGGATGACAAAAACGATCAGATAACACAATCTTAGATTGTAAATGTTTACAGTAAGATAACCTATCGAACTGAGTTATCGATATAACCTTTAAGGCGAAAGACTGGATTATAGTGATTATCCGATACAAGCATCATTTCTGTCTTATCAGAATTCGTTAGGCGAAAGCGATACGCTTTATTGCCTGCCTTATATTCGAAGTACTTACCATCAAAGTCAAAATGAGTCGATACAACCGAGCCACGTACTGACACACCATTATCATTCAATACAAACTCGTCCGCAGCATAACGAGCGACATCTTGCTCTACCCAAGTGCCATATAGCAGTGTCTCTGGTGTCACCGCATCTTGTACTCGAGAAAACACATCGGCGAACAAGGAAGCGACGGCAAACGAACCCACCAAAGCTAAAACCATTAAACTGCGTTCAATGAGCTTACGTCTCAATTTAGGTTTGTTGCGCTGCTCTGCTCCACTGTAGAGACCTTTTGCGATCTCATCAATCTTACTCTTTCTTACTGGATTTTTTTGCATTCGTTTACGACTCATAAGGATGCTGTACGCATTGTACACTGAGACAGTTTATAAAACGAAGCCTAGATGAGAATAGTTTGCGCTTGATTCCAAAAAGTTGTTGTTCAGATTTGAATTTAAATGCTAAATTATCGAATAAATAAACAAGAAAGGCTTATTCTGTGAAATTAAGAAGTACGGCGCTAGTCAAAGGCTTTAGGCAATCGACCCCTTATGTAAATGCTCACCGTGGTAAAACCATGGTGATTATGTTGGGAGGTGAAGCCGTTGCCGATAGAAACTTTGGTAACATTATTAGTGATATAGCCCTGCTTCATAGCCTTGGGGTTAAGATTGTTCTCGTTCATGGGGCAAGACCACAAATCAACCAACTGTTAGAGAAGCAAGACTGCCATACGCCTTACCATAAAAATATTAGAGTCACAGATGAATATTCTTTAGGTGTTGCAATGCAGGCGGCTGGACAACTGCAACTTGCGATCACCGCTCGCCTTTCAATGAGTTTGAACAACACCCCAATGGCAGGAACTCAACTCAATGTGATGAGTGGTAACTTCATTACCGCTCAACCCTTAGGCGTCGATGATGGTACGGATTACTGCCACAGCGGACGCATTCGTCGAATAGACATCGAAGGGATCAATCGCACCCTTGACCAAGGTTCCATCGTCCTTCTTGGGCCTATTGCCAGTTCAGTCACCGGCGAAAGCTTTAACCTGCTTTCGGAAGAGGTCGCAACTCAAGTGGCCATTCGTTTGAAAGCCGACAAACTGATTGGCTTTTGTTCTGAGCAAGGGGTGACTGACGAAAGCGGTAATGTACTCGCCGAACTCTTCCCTAAAGACGCCAAGCAAATTCTTGAACGCTTAACGGAATCCCAGAACCCCGCCGAAGACATGAGCACCGGAACACTGCGCTTCTTGAAAGGAGCGATCTCCGCTTGCCGAGCAGGCGTGCCTCGTTGTCACTTGATCAGCTACAAAGTCGATGGCGCATTGATCCAAGAGCTATTCTCTTTTGATGGTATTGGAACCCAAGTGGTCATGGCGAGTGCCGAACAAGTCAGACAAGCTCAGATTGATGACATCGGTGGTATCTTTGACCTCATTCGTCCTCTTGAAGAACAAGGCATTCTTGTTCGTCGCTCAAGAGAGCAGTTAGAACAAGAAGTCCATCGTTTTACCATCATCGAAAAAGACGGTCTGATCATTGGTTGCGCTGCGCTATACGCTTATCCAGAAGATCACATGGCAGAGATGGCCTGTGTCGCCATTCACCCAGACTACCGAGATGGCAACCGTGGGCAGATACTGCTGGATTACATGCGTCATCAGTCCAAATCTCGTGATATCGACCAGATCTTTGTTCTTACCACACACAGCCTTCATTGGTTCCGTGAACAGGGTTTTTATGAGATTGCTGTTGATGAATTACCAATGGAAAAACAAGGTCTGTACAACTATCAAAGGAATTCCAAGATCTTAGCGTTAAACGTGTAAATTAAATTTGGAGTAAAACCTCACTTTAATAAGGAATCTATTGCAAATGTAATCGTTTTTCATGTGAGATTTATTAAATATGCACTTTCATTCACAGTTGTAATTGTATAGAATTTGCACGCTTTATGAATATCGACAAGCGTTTTTATTGGAATGCCGCCGAATGTTTAATCTATGACATTTAGGAGGTCACTGCACGGATTGCTATACCCGTTAACGATCAGCATGCTAGTAGTCAGTCTGCTCGTTAATATAAACAGCAAAAGAGCAACATTGATATGAGAACCATTGTTTGTAACTCGCTGCAAAGTTTTTGGGATATGGCTGATAACCAATTCTTAGAAGGGTTAGACGTACACTGCGTGTTCCCTGTGAGCGAGAACCTAAAAGAGTTTATTTTGAATTGCCAAGCAAAGTACAAAATAAACCATATATCGTTTACTCGAGCGTTTTTAGGCACGGATTCCTAATAACGTTCAGAGCAACCACGGATGGTTGCTTTGTGTATACGATTTACCCTGCTATTTCGTAGCTTTACTTCCAGTAACACCTCCACTAAAACCACTGACTGTCAGTTAGTTAATCGACTTCCTAAACCACTCACTCGCTCTGTTTTTACCTTAATACCACGCTTCAAGACATTGGTATCACTGAACATCATCAGTCGTTTCTTAGCACGCGTGATACCCGTATAGATAAGTTCTCGCGTTAAAATAGGGCTGAAGTCTGGCGGTAAGATCATTAAGGTCAGATCAAATTCACTGCCTTGAGATTTGTGTATCGTCATTGCATACGCGGTTTCATGATCAGGCACTCGACTTGGTAGTACAGCTTTTACACTGCCATCGGGCAACTCAAAATACACCTTCAATCGAGGGGCAGAGTTATCTTCAGTTGAAGAAGAACTATTTACATCAGCTTCGAGCATACAGATGCCAATATCACCATTGTATAAACCTAAGCCATGATCATTGCGCGTTACCATTACTGGTCGCCCGTGATACCACAATTCATCGTTGTGCGGATTCACCAAGCGTCTTGCGGCAAGTGCCCTTTCGATTCTGTGGTTGAGGCCTTTAACACCAAAGTCACCTTCACGAATGGAACACAGCAACCGACACTGGCTGAACAAATCGAGTACCGATTTGGCTCTCGCTTCTTGCGTTTCTAGCTCTTCCAATGGCACATTCATTCGGTTCAGATACGCACCATACTCATTGACTAAAGTACGTAGCATCAAATTATAGCTGTCACTCGACAGAGGGTGATTTTCAATATCACCAAACCCTTTGCTGAACACTTGATCTACTTGATTCGCAGAGCCGTTATTGATCGCCTTTGCCAACTGTCCGATACCTGAACGTGCATCAAAACGGTAACTCTTCTGCAGCATACACAAACTATCTGCAATCGCAGGAGGGTTAGCCGATCCTGTTTTGACCTGTCTGGGTTTAGCTATCGCATCAAAGCCTGTCATTTCCGCAATCAAGTTACCTTGCGCTGTGCTGTAGCCTGTTGAATTAAACGAGCAGATATCACCCAACACGGCACCAGCTTCTACTGAAGCGAGCTGGTCTTTATCACCAAGCAGAATCAACCTTGCGTGTTCAGGGAGTGCATCCACCAGCTTATACATCATGGATAAGTCGACCATCGATGCTTCATCCACCACCAAGATATCAAGGTGAAGTGGATTACGTCGGTTGTGTCTAAACTCCGCTCGATTGGGGATCGCACCAAGTAATCGGTGCAAAGTGCTCGATTCCGTCGGTATGTTGGCCTTTACTTCAGGCGCCAGAGGTAATTGTTCAATCGCTTTACCAATCGACTCAGTTAAACGCGCCGCCGCTTTACCTGTCGGAGCCACCAGCTTGATCGTCGGTATTTTACCTTGGCTGAGTGATTGCTCGACCATCGCCGACAGCAACTTAGTTACCGTGGTCGTTTTACCGGTACCCGGCCCACCAGAAATCACCGCGAAGCGACGACTTAACGCCACCGCTGCCGCTACTTTTTGCCAGTTCAAACATGCTGATAACGGTACCAAGGCGTCTAGAACATCTAGGTCTGTCACTTGCTTAGCTTGTACGATCACTTGATCAATTGCGCCCCAATCCAAAGCCTGTTCATCGACGATATCTAGATGGTCACACACTAACTGCTGACGTAATACCTGAGAGGTTTGTTGGTTTGCTTCAGCCTTGGTTAAGGCATTAAACAGGAAGTGATAACTGCGTGCAAAAAGCTGATTGAGCGTCTCAGTCAGTGCTTTTTTCTGCTCAATATTGAACTCTACTGGCTTACTTAAACGGTTTAGAGTTTCAGCCAACACAACTTCGTAGTTCCAATAACGCTGTAAGTAGACACGCTGCCCATCAAACATCAGCGGCTTAACGCAGTCATTAGTTGTTCCAACTAGGTTAGATGATTGCAGAACCGTCACCCAATCAATACCCAACAGTTTTTGGTTCAATTGCAGTGCCGTTTCACCGTACAAACCAAGCAACTGGGCTAGATCTGTCGTTTGTTCAGGGCCTGCCTTATGCTGCTGTATAAGCTGAGTACAAATATGCCCCTTACCTAATTCATGGCTTACAACGCCAGCTAGAAACCCGATCTCTTGAGAATGACTCGTCGCTTGCTGAGCAATAAAACGGGCAAATTGATAATCCAACTGACGAATTGAACCTTTGTCCGCTAGGAACTTGAGTACATTCATGAGCTGCTCAGGGATAAGTGAAACTGGCTTTAGCGTGTTCGCAGCTTCTGTACTGGTATTAGTGGTCGTTGTTGTCATTATAAAAGCCCCATCTGTCCAGTTTCATTGTCATTCAATTGTGCTGAACGTCTGTCTATCACTTTACCGTCAATCAATTGATCCATTTCATCGAGCAAAGCCAATGTAGGTTTCGCCGAGAAAATACCTTGTTGAGATTGGCCGTCCATTCCTCTTAAAAACAAGTAATAGACCCCACCAAAGTGCTGATCATAGCTGTAATCCGCAACGCGGCTGCGTAAGAAGCGGTGCAATGCCAACGCATAGATTTGATATTGCAGATCATAACGGTGGTCGGCCATCGCCGATTTCAATGCCTCACCATGGTAGACGGCAACATCATCACCTAAATGATTCGATTTCCAGTCGAGCACATAGTATTTACCTTGGTGCTCGAACACTAAATCGATGAAGCCTTTCAGCATGCCTTGTACTGTTTGGAAACCTAAGTCGCCCGCTTTAGCCGATAACGGATCATGATATTGAATGGTTTGATTCAGCTCAGATGCGGCCAACACTTCGATCGGCAACAAGAACTCCATTTCGACTAATCGTTGAGTCGAGTCTTTCTCACTCAGCTTTAGATTTTTGCCATCCAATGCGGTATTAAGAACGGTATCGACCAGTTGTTGAAGCACAGGTAGCCACTCTAACTCGTATTGCTCTGACTCTAATAAGTGAGTAATTACTTGCGTGTTATGTTCGCTGGTTGCTGGCTCAGTAAATTCAACATCCTCAAATAAGGTGTGCAAGAAAGTACCAGGGCGAGCGCCACGAGGGAACGTGAATATAGAACGTTCAGGTTCAATCAATTCCGACTCGTCTTGTTCATCAGCCGAATCAATATCAAAACCTGACACCTCAATCGTCGCATCATGGTTTGCGCCGTGACTGCCTTGTTTTACAAGCCCCGAGTAACTGGTGATTCGCCAAGCTCGGTCAATTGAAGCTTTAAGTTCACTAGCCTGTAAGTCGTCACTCACTTGCTCTGTTTGTACAAACACTTGCTCGTGAGCGGTTGGTGTTTCAGACAGTAATACGCTTGAATTCTTACTCTCAATCGCTGACAAAGCTTGATTCAACTCAGCGATGCCTTGCTCTTGTCCGTTTTGAACCAAGTAGCCCATCGCACTCAAATGCACGCCCGTCGGTTCTTTGGTTGAACGCCCTTTACGCAGTGGCGCCATGCCAATGAAACAACCGTAAACGGCACGAGTCAGCGCTACATAAATCAAGCGTAGGTCTTCCGCCAGTCGCTCTTTATCGGCTTGTGCTAAGGCACTGTCACTGCCTGTGATATCAAGTACTGTGGTATCTGAATCATGGTCGTAGAACTTACCTTCACTCGCTTCACGATAGCTTGCCACGAACGGCAAGAATACTAAGTCATATTCCAAACCTTTCGATTTATGAATAGTAACAATTTGAACTAAGTTTCTTTCTGATTCAAGGCGTTGAATGTCGTCTTCACTGCCACCTAAACCATTTTGCGCATCTGATATCGCTTCTGCTAGCCAACGTAACAAGCCATAGTCACTGTCGAGCTCCTGCCTAGCTTGTTGCAACAGTTCGCCAATGTGCATCAAATCAGTGAGTGAGCGCTCACCATTTTCTTCTTCTAGTAAGCGTTCCGCGAGGTGCCTTTTACTGATCACGCTGCGAAGCATTGGTAATACGCCACGTTGCAGCCACAACTTACGATATTCTCGGAATTCGTTAACGACATTTTCCCAAACCACTTCATCGTTGTTGAGTTCATCCAATGATGCGGCATCCAAAGCAAACAACTCTGAGGCTAAACTCGCGCGCAACGCACGGTCATTTTCAGGCGTCAACACCGCCTGCAATAGGCGCTGAATATCTTGCGCGACCAAGCTGGTGAACACGCTATCTCGGTTAGACAAATACACGCTCGCAATGCCTTGTTCCGACAACGCATTTTTAATTAGGCGACCTTCACTACCGGTTCGAACCAAAACAGCAATATCACCTGCATTCACGGCATGTTGTTTTTTACCGTTATCAAAATAAGCCTGCTCGTTTTGAGAAGCGGTCAGAATGGTTTGAATTTGACTCGCGGTCGCCTCGGCCATGGCCTTGTGATATTCGCCTTTTGGTAGTGGCTTATCTTCCGCTTCTTGTAGCCAAAAGGTGAGCGCGTGCTGAGTTTCACCATTCATCACCCATTGGCGTTTGTCGGCCGATGGACTCGCAGCAACAGGCAAAAATGGAATGTCTTGGTCGTAGATAAACGGGCTATCCGAATTCATAAACACTTGGTTTACCGCGCTGACCATATCAGCACTCGAACGCCAGTTAGTGCCTAACGTATAGTGAGCACTAACTTGGTTTCTTGCTTTAATGTAGGTAAAGATATCCGCGCCACGGAAGCCATAGATAGCCTGCTTCGGGTCGCCGATCATAAACAGGCCACATTGCGGATTTTCTAAATAGATTCGGCTAAAAATACTGTATTGCAGCGGATCGGTATCTTGGAATTCATCGATCATCGCCACTGGGTATAAGGTTCGAATTCTCTCCACCAGCAAGGATTGCTCATCCACATCAATTGACGCGGATAACTGAGTCAGCAAATCATCAAACGATAACCACTGCTTTTGTTGTTTAGCTTTGGCTAACATGGTTCGACAATGAGTAATCGCATGTGCCAACAAAGGGGCTTTCAGGTCTGCAGGAGAACTTAAGAAGTCCTCAATCGCTTCGAAAACGGCGTGCTGAGGTGCCGTGCCTTTCGGTGTTTTTTCAATTAACGTGGCTTGAGAGAACTTCTCTAGTTTATCTGGAAACTGGTAATCATGAGTGTCGCTCTGCGCCCATGCTGTGACGGCTTCTAACCAAGTCGGTAAAGACTTCTTGGTGTAGCTACGCTTGTTCACATCTGAACCTGAAATCAAAGCCAAAAAGTCCGCTTCAGATTCACACCACAACGCCTTAAGTTGCTTCACTTTATCTAGGTTTTGATTGTGCAGAGTTTGCAAGTCACCCGACATTGCTTCCACAGTTAGCTTTAGTGGAGAACCCGTCAGGTAGCGATTTACGTCAGCCAATAACGAAGCGGGAGAGCCCCAAATATTTCGCACTTCACCCGCCAGTTGAATTGGCAGCGGGTAAAACTGCTTACGCCAATAGTCGGCGACCACTTGTGCTTTTAGGTGGCTTTCATCGGTCACAAATTCATTATCAAAACGGCTTCCTGACTCGAAGGCATTTTGAGTCAACATACGCTGACAGAAACCGTGAATGGTGTATACCGCCGCCTCATCCATTTGTCTTTCAGCGTTAAGCAAAGTTTTCGCAGCACCAGCATGATCATCAATGGCTTGTAACAAAGGAGCAATCACTGGATCGTCACTTTGCCCACGTGCAAACGCGATACGTGCATCATGGATTCGAGCACGGATACGATCTCGCAGCTCTGCCGTTGCCGCTTCAGTAAAGGTCACCACCAGAATTTGGTCTACGGTCAATTCCTCTTGGTGTCGAGTGGCTTCAGTCAGCTCACCTTGTTGAGCGGCCGTGCCGTGCCCGAGCAGTAGGCGCAAGTACAAGCCAGCGATGGTAAATGTTTTACCCGTACCCGCTGATGCTTCAATTAAACGCGCGCCATGAAGTGGAAACGTCATGGTATCGAGTGTCTGTGGAGTGATTACCTGAACACTGCTTGTGGTCGTCATGCCTTACTGCCTTTTGATAGATGAGTCTGTTAAAAATGTGACTATTGCTACAAATGTGACCTAGCGTGGAAAACGTCATTCAATTTACGTCCTACGCTAATTTGTTAATAGTTAGTGCGATCTCTCTCACGGATCAATTCAGATCGCCTCGCTACTATGCGCCCACGAGTTCAGGAGCGCGTACGAGTTTTGTACTTTACGGCGTTACTTTGAACCACAGAATAATGGTCCCTCTGACCTGTGGCCGTACAGCGAACGCCCTACACTAATAATGATTTACTGGCGGCCACTTTATTTCCTGTACCTTGCTTCACTTCGATTCCCTTCACCTTGAAAGCAAGCACCCCAAATGCTGACCAGCGACTCTCTTTCGTCTTCTATTAATTCAGCGCGCACGCTATTGATCTTGTCGATCGCAGCCACTTACTCCTGCTCTTCCAGATCGGCAGCAGCCAACCTTGCCGCCTGTAGCACAAGCGTTGAATACATACGCGACTCAGTAGCCAGTTCATCATCCCACTTAGACCAAATACGTGAGATGTAGGTGTCTCTGCCCTCGCCCGTGAAGGCGAAGCTGTCATTAAAGGTATCGGCCATTTTCTTGAGCGACTTTTCTTCGTCATCGACCCATTTCCCACGACTAAAGCCCGCTTCAACACCAGCTAATGCGGTTTTCGGGAAGTAAGGCAATGGCGCTGTCATGCCTTGATAAAACAATCGTACTAACTCAGCCAACAAGCTCTTCGCCTGCTGTGCATCGCCGATAGGTTGTAGCGTTTGGTGAACAACGCCCTCTTTTCTGTCGTAGCCAATAATATGGGTCGTTTTTCCGTGCCCCATAACAGCGCAGGATAGATGATCAATCCACGCAGCCAAGTAATCTTGAGAGCGTATTTTGCCGCTACGGAAACGCACTAGACCTGATTGATAGTTTTGAGTTAACCACCCCATCAAGCGAACAGGCTTACCTTTGCCTAACACGTCAAACTCGATATTCACTTCGAGATCTTGCTGCGGTGATCCGCTCACAAATCTAATCTCTTTGGCTAAGTCTTCCGCTTGGACACGATTGGTTTCAAATTCGATATCACCAAAGGCGCCAACCGGTAATCGGCCCTGTGCTTTTTGCTCAGAGACAAACTGTCGCACCGCTTCATCTGCACCTTCAGGATGGTCCAACAACACTTGCAGCAGAGCATCTTTAAGCTGGAAGCTCTCTAGTCCATTGAGTACGAATGGCTCATCGTCTTCCATTACAGGAAGTGGCGGTTCAAACACCACTTTTAGGCGGCGATTAAAGAAGTATTGCACTGGCAAACGCCAAAAACGCTGTAACTCAACCAAGTCGAGTTCTAACGGGTACGTCGCACCCAACAAATAATCATCCAATGCACGATTGAATTCACCACTGCGTTCACCGGAACGGTTAGCCGCAGGAAGCCACTCTTTGGCGTAACTCAGCACATGGCTCGCATCACCTTGAGTAAAAGCTGCTGGGCTAAACGGTGTCATGGTGTGTTCAAAACTTATCGCTTGAGTCAGGTTGATGCCTGAATCATCACTTGGTAAGGCTTGGTCGTCACTCAAACAGTAGTTCTGTTGGCAGTATTCAATCAACTCTGAAACGAGCACCGACGGCACTCGCTCGGTATTATCTTGAATTGAACGGCCGACATAACTGATGTACAAGCATTCTTGCGCCGACAACATCGCCTCTAAGAATAGATAGCGGTCATCATCACGACGAGAACGATCCCCTGGTCGTGTGCGTCCGTTCATTAGATCAAAACCTTCTGGTGGCATTGAGCGAGGGTAAACCCCGTCATTCATACCTAATAGACAAACGGTTTTGAACGGAATAGAACGCATCGGCATCAGGGTACAAAAGTTAACTTGCCCCGCTAAGAAACGCTGACTAATACGCGCACCAGATAACTTATTATTGAGGTACTGGTAGATAATGCTTGGCGACAACTCTTGTTCGTACAAGGCATCATCAAGCTGTTCATTCAGTTGTGAAAGTGCATCACGAATCGACTTAAGTACTACCTCGCCTTCCAGCTCAACCGCAAAGAAATCATCAATCATTTGCAGCAAGGTTTCACGCCACATATCGATAGATTGGGTTTCAGTTAAGCGTTGACGGTAATGGGCGATACGATCGATAAAGTGCGCTAACTTACCAGCAAGTTCGGCGTTAATACCCTGAACTTCGTTATAAGCGGCAATTGGAGAGTGTTCAGTTTCAAACAAACCTGCAGAGTCTGACATCGCATAACCCAGTAGCATTCGCTGGATACCAAAGAGCCAAGTATTTTGCTCGGTCGCAGGTAGATCAAATTCTGTCGCCGTTGAAGCATCGACACCCCAACGAATACCCGCTTCTTCAACCCATTGCTTACCTTGCTCGAATTGAAACTCGTCAATACCAAAGCGTGCCATCATCGCAGGAATTTCTAACAGCTCTAGCAACTCAGAGGCTAAACAGCGCGTGTTCGGTAGCGCGACTAACTGCATGAAAGCGGTCAGAATTGGGCTTTCTTGGTCTGCGGTTCTATCAGAGATCGAGTAAGGGATATAACGCTCACCTGGAGCATTACCAAATACCGCCTGAATCGCTGGGCTATAAGCATTAATGTCAGACACCATCACGATGATATCGCGTGGTTTTAATGTCGGATTGGCATCAAACATCGCCAACAGCTGATCATGAAGGACTTCAACCTCACGCATTGGGCTGTGACACGCATGTACGGTTAGAGAGCGATCGCCAAGTTCAACCACCTGTTTATGGTTGCTGGAATCTAAGATGTGGTCGTCTTGATGCTCTTCTAGCTGGAGAATATCGGCTTGCAGTTGATGCAGTAGGTTATCCCTCTCAACATCAATAAAGAACTCATGCTCTTCGCTGTCTGATTGGGATAGTAAAAACAGGTTATCTCTGCCCAGCTTACCCATAGACGCAAGTAAACTATTACCCACGGCTTGGCTGGTGTGTAGTTCATCTTCAACGTTGGCTTCAATGCCATCTTTCAATGGTGATACTTCGCCTTCTAGTTGAGGCAAACCATCAACCAACGCAAACTGCTTACGACGCTGGGCTTCAACTCTTGCCAAATATTTACGGTCTCGAATATCGCCCCAGTAATGTTGGCAAGGGTTGGTGAACATCAAGTGCACATCAATCTGCTCACCCAAAGCTTTCAACGCATCCATGTAACGAGGAGGCAACGAAGAAATACCAAACACAAATAAGCGTTTCGGCAGATGTTGCAATTGACCTTGTTGATTGGCTAGCGCTTCAATGAAGTCGTGGTACAAATTGCCACGGTGGTATTTTGATTGGCCTTGAGACAGAGTTTGCTCATAGAGTGCTTGCCACAAGATCGGTTGCCAAGGGTGCTCTTGCTGCCCTTCATCATCGACCAATTCAGCAACGGGCTCTCCTGCTTCCCACATCGCCATCCATTCAGGCCGATACACCAAATAGCCATCGAAGATATCGGCAATTTTCTCTGCCAATTGGTACAACTTAGAATCATCTTCGTCATTTTCAAGATAGCGTTGCAGAGGTAAGAAATCAGGGTGGCCAAGCTTAGCGGGTAGCAAACTCATCAACTTCCACGTCATCGCTTCTTTGTTAAAAGCACTGCGTTTAGGAACATCAGGAAGCACTTGGGTAAACATATCCCAAATGAAGGTTGCTGGAAGAGGAAAGTCTATATTTGCTGCTACACCAAACTCTTTGGCGAGTTCCATCTTAAGCCATTGAGACATACCTGGGCTCTGAACCAAGATCTGCTCTTTTTCGAAAGGATTGGCCAAAGGGTCACTTTTAATTAAGTGAACGAGAAGGATTTTTAAAGTATCGACTTTATTGGAATGGTAAACAGTAAACAAAGTGCACTCACGCTAATCTTGCCACAATATAAAGCCAGATTAGCATAAGTGCCGTGTTTGGATTAGGAATATAAGCTTATGAAATACTGAAAACTTAAGGTCCGTTTATCTTTTGAACTATTGCTTCTTACAATCTACTGCCTACCGCACTTAGAACACGGTGAGGTTTGTAATTCATGTAATAACGAACCGCCACATAACCCACTACAAACGTTGCCACAATCAATTCTAGATACGCTAGGTTGAACACTTGATCCACATAGTGAGCTTCCACACCAACAGTTTGCATCCAAGCCGCCAATTTGAATAGCGCCGTTGCACCAATCACAATTGGGAATGTAAACGCCGCATAGCCCGGGCTGAATGGCAGACGAAGTAGTTTGAAAAACGCGATATAGATAATAAAGGTCATCAACACCGCGATACCAAATAGTAACCCAATGATCACTGGCGAAGGATTTGCCGTCACCGTTAGATAACCCGCTAAAGATAGACTTGCTGGTGCCGCCATAATCGCAATGGTTGGTTTTGCTGCGTCAGGCACTTCATGAGAGAAGATCAAACGGTAAATCATGAGAGGTAACATTACCGCATAAACCAATAAGCCAAAGACTAAAGTCGCGTGAGCAACGGGTTCTAAGATCGGGTTACCTGAAAAAGAAACGTCTGCCACGATAATACCGATTGGTGGCACAAACCAGCTTGGCACCATGTGGTGAATCTCAAAGTTTTTAGCTCTGTGGTACAAGAAACTCACCAAGAACACGACATGCAAAGCTACCGAAGCGAGCCACACCGCTTCTTGTAAGAATTGAGAGATTGGAGCCAACGAAGCAGACACCACCATGCACCCCATCGCAAATGTGGGTACCACACTACCGACAACAGGGTGAGCAAGGTCTTCACGTAATAAGTGGCCATGAATCAAAAATTTCACAGCTAAAACAAGAAGCAATACAGCCGCAATACCAGCACTGACCCACTGCACTAAACCCGGTGTGTGCAAAATACCTTGTGCGACTAAAACACCATCCCAACACCAGCCTAAACTTGCAATTGCGAGTGCTAACCCAGCCATGGGTGTTGGAGCTCCTGTTAATCTATATTTAATACGTTGAATCATGTCAGCCTCTCTTAAACTTAATTCACTAAACTTGTGAACTCATCAGCTTGTTGAAGCCATAATACGCTTGCGCTTCGTTAAACAATATCCAATTATATATAACAAGCGTTCATTAATACTGAACGACATCTTTCCACCAGCAGCGCAAAACTAGGAACCTGATGGCTAATATTTCAATCAAACAACTCAAAGTGTTCGTCACTATTACCCAGCATTCGACGCTTACCGCCGCATCAGAAGCGCTATTTCTGTCTAAGGCCGCTGTCAGCATGGCGCTAGGCGAAATGGAGAAACAACTCGGTCACTCTCTATTTGACCGGGTTAATAACCGATTAATTCTCAATCAAGAAGGACAAAAGCTTCTTCCTTTGGCGGATGAGATATTACATCGTGCTGCTGGTATTGATGTTTTGTTCCGTGACGACCAGCCTTTAAGTGGCAATCTAAAGGTCGGTGCGAGTGACACAATTGGTAATCAGGTCGCACCGTTTATTCTGTCTGGCTTTCGTGAACGAACTCAACATCAGGATCAAAGCTTGTTCATTTCAAACAGTGCGCTGATCTGCCAAAAGTTGGTGGATTATGAACTTGATATCGCGCTAATTGAAGGAAAAACATTACACCCTGAACTCATTTCGAGTCAGTTTAGCAGCGATGAAATGTGTATTATTGTTAGTAATCAACATCCTCTCGTTTCAAAAGAAAAAGTGACTTTAAGCGATTTAGAAGATAGTCACTGGATTCTACGTGAATCAGGCTCAGGGACTCGCGAGTTTTTCCTTCGTGCCGTCGCACCGCGTATCGAACACTGGTATGAATCCTTTGAACTCAACACCACCGAGGCGATCATCAATTCAGTTTCTGCCAATCTTGGATTCGCGTGTTTATCACGACTGGCGGCGCAACGAGCAATTGACTCAGGCCGAGTGAAAGCACTCGATGTCCCACTCGACATGAAACGACGTTTCTGGATGCTGGTACACAAAGACAAATACCAGAGCCCGCTGCTGAAATCTTTCATGAGTTATTGTGAAGACTGGGCTACACATCAAGATTGAGGCCGCATTGTTAGGGCTCCAACTGGACTTTTAACATCAGAAACTGTATAAAAAGCCAGTAAAATTTTATCAAACTTAGAGGATTAACCATGGCTGTTATCGTCAAGTACGTGGTCGAACGCAACGGAGAAGAGAAAATGACTTTTACCTCTAAAGCCGAAGCTGACGCATACGACAAAATGCTGGATATGGCTGATGAGCTTTTTGAACTATTAAGCAAAAGCGATTTAGTTGAAGATGAAGGCAAACAAGAAGAGCTTGCTATGTACCTAGCGAAGAACAAAGAAGAAGTTCTTTACGCATTAGGTGCTAAGCGTAAACCAGCTCCGAAAAAAGAAAAGAAGCTTGAAGCTGTTGAAGACGCAGAAGAAGATGCCGCTTAATTAGCTGAAGTTTTCTAAAAACGTCAATAATGTCTCTAATCAGAGCTCGTTATTGGCGTTTTTTTATACTTATCGAAATATAATGAACTCTGTTTATAGTCGAAATCGCTCTAAACATTCGCTTGCACAAAAGTGTGATTAAGATCTAATCTATAGCCATCAGGTGATGGGGTTCCACCTAAGCTTTTGCTTCAACCGCCCGTTCTTTTGAACCGTGCTAATGACTCCTACAGAATCGAAAACAGGTAATACTGTTGGATGTATCGCTACTCCTCCATTTTGGAATGGACTTAGTCTATTAAGACCGAGCTTCATGACACCTTTGGATGATCGATACTCAAGATCTGTAGTGAATTAGCCGCACCTCTTCCAACACGTCCTGTTTTCTCAACGCCCTAGGTCTTAAATGGCTCTATCAGTGAGAAAACATTATGCACTACTCTTCAGAAATTCAATCAATGTGCCCTATTCAAAGGGGTGATCTTCACACTTCAGCGCCAATTCCAGTTGAAGGCGCCATGGTTAGCCCAAAAGATGTCATCGCTATTTCTGGTTTAAGCCATGGCGTAGGCACTTGTGCACCACAACAAGGTGCAGCAAAACTAACGCTGAACGTAAAAAACGGCATCATCGAAGAAGCGCTAATCGAAACGATTGGTTGTTCAGGCATGACTCAAGCAGCCGCGATGGCAGCCGAAATCCTCACAGGAAGAACCATTCTTGAAGCTCTGAATACTGACTTGGTGTGTGATGCAATCAACGTAGCGATGCGTGAAATCTTTCTGCAATTCGTTTACGGTCGAACTCAATCCGCATTCTCTGAAGGCGGCCTAGAAATTGGCGCAGCATTGGAAGACTTAGGTCAAACACAACGTAGCCAAGTAGGCACCAGCTATTCAACTTCAGCGAAAGGCGTTCGTTACCTAGAGCTTGCAGAAGGCTACGTGACCAAGCTTGCACTTGATGACCATAGCGAAGTGATTGGCTACGAATATCTCAACCTCGGCAAAATGATGAAGGCGATTAACCAAGGCGTGTCAGCCAATGAAGCAGCAGACCTTGCTATGGGAACCTACGGTCGCTTCGATGAAGCTGTAACCACCATTAACCCACGCCAACACTAATTTTGCCAATTTAGAGGAAAGATATGATGAACACTCAATTTAATGAATCGGTAACTCGCGTATTGGCAGAAATGAACTTCGACTCTTTAGAGCAAGCGAACCAATACTGCAAAGCCCACAACGTTGATCCAAAAGCCTTGGTGATGGACACCCAGCCTATCGCTTTTGAAAGCGCTGCCGATGCTTATATCCTTGGTTCAGCACTGGCGCTATTTCGCAAAGCCACCAGCGCAGAACAAGCAGCGAATATCATTGGTGAAGGCCTTCAAGCATTCACCAAACCCGGCAGTGTTGCTGAGCAACGCCAGGTCGGTATTGGCCACGGTGCATTGGCTGCACGTCTTCTCAATGAAGAGAGTCACTGCTTTGCTTTCCTTGCGGGCCATGAATCTTTTGCTGCTGCAGAAGGTGCGATTAAAATCGCACTCAACGTCAACAAATCACGTCAAAACCCATTGAAAGTGATCTTAAATGGTCTAGGTAAAGATGCGGCTTATCTCATCTCTCGTATCAACGGCTTCACTTACGTGCGCACTCAATACGATTACCAAACAGGTGAGCTTCTTGAAACCGAACGTCGCCGCTTCTCACAAGGCCCTCGCGGAGAGATCTTGTGTTACGGCGCTGATGATGTACGTGAAGGTGTGGCAATCATGCACCGAGAAGAAGTGGATGTAAGTATTACGGGTAACTCAACGAACCCAACGCGCTTCCAACACCCTGTAGCAGGTATCTACAAAGCAGAACGTACTCGCCAAGGTTTGCCTTACTTCTCAGTTGCTTCAGGCGGCGGTACAGGTAGAACATTGCACCCAGATAACGTGGCAGCAGGCCCTGCGTCTTACGGCATGACAGATACTATGGGTAGAATGCACGCTGATGCTCAGTTCGCAGGTAGCTCTTCTGTTCCGGCTCACGTTGCAATGATGGGCTTCATCGGTATGGGTAACAATCCAATGGTCGGTGCGACGGTTGCATTGGCTGTAGCAGTAAGCGAATCTCAAAACGCATAACGACAACGTTGAGCGCCACGATCTATCCATAGAATAGAGTCAGTTAACTGAGAAACAAGCAATAACAGACGACCAAAACTCTACACCTATCACTAAAACCAAACAGCCAGCCTTATGCTGGCTGTTTTTTATTCACACTTGCTCTACTATCTATTTCTAATAATTATTTGTATCTAAGATTAAATACACAAACTATTTGTATTTAACTGCATCTTTTCAAAGGAATAATATGAAAGAGCTCATCATTCATACCATTACCGTGTTCATGGGCTTTTTTGCCATCATGAACCCAATAGCTAATACGCCAATTTTTCTTGGATTAACCGGTGACAATGACAGGGAAACCGTTAAATCTATCGCTTTCCGTTCAGTGTTTATCGCATTCATCATCGTCAGTACTTTTGCACTCTCTGGCAAACTGATCTTTGACCTATTTGGTATCACACTTTACGCACTTCGAATCACAGGCGGCATTTTGGTCTTTTTGATTGGCTTCCACATGCTGCAAGGCGATTCAACACACGCCAAAGCAAAAGAGAAAGTGAACTCAGACGCCCAGAAAGACGCAGCTCTAAGTATCGCCGTCTCACCACTTGCAATGCCAATTCTCGCTGGCCCCGGCACCATTGCCACTGCGATGAACTTTGCCAGTACCGAGGGGGTCTATGAAACCATCATAACCATCGTCGCTTTCGGCCTACTATGTACCCTAACCTATGTCTTATTTGTATTCGGCGAGCGATTTGTTAAAGCTGTCGGACCAAGTGCATTGAACGTGATAACCCGAATGATGGGTTTAATACTCGCCGTTATCGGTATGCAGATGTTGATTGAAGGGATTGAGCAGGCTTATAAAGCGCTATTTATCTAAAGAGTGTTGTTCATTTAAAGAACGTTGGTTATCTAACTTTGATATCAAATTTTGTTGAATTGCATCATTTTCTCATTGCAGAAAACTATCTCCAGAAAGACAAGCAATATCATTTTACAGACTTTATCCCGATGCGCCCTTTCATAACGAGGGCGCTCTCTTTATGATGAACGCAATTAAATTAACTTTGCTAACGGCAGCACTTGTTATTCGAGCCGCTGTTATGAAATAGCAAAATCAAGACTCAACACATGGAGATTCAACATGGCTTACTTTTCACTAGCCTTCGGTACGGCAACCAAAAACCGCGACAATAAAATCATTGAAGCGTTCTTCCCTAACCCACTTCTAAACCCAAGCGACGCTCTTGTTGCGGCTGTTGGTGAAGTTGCAGGTTACACTGAAGGCAACCAAGCTATCGAAATCTCTGCTGCACAAAGCGCTGAACTAGCGAAAGCATTCGCAGCAAACGACGATGCAGCAAACGCATCTTTCGCAGAAAAAGCAGCAGCATCTGAGCAACCTCTTGTTCTTGTTGTTCTTGCGACTGACGAGAAGCCAGCATCAGTTGCTGAAGGCTTCCTTAAGCTGCAACTGATCTCTAACCGCCTAGTTCAACCACACGGTACGGTACTAGACGGTATCTTCGGTCTACTGCACAACATCGCATGGACTAACGAAGGCCCTATCGATCTTCCTGAGCTGGCTGAGCGTCAAATCGAAGCTCGCCTAGCGGGTCGCGCTCTGTCTGTAGATTGCGTAGACAAGTTCCCTAAAATGGTAGATTACGTGGTACCAACAGGTATTCGTATTGCTGACACTTCTCGTGTTCGTCTTGGCGCACACGTAGGCGAAGGCACAACAGTAATGCACGAAGGTTTCATCAACTTCAATGCGGGTACTACTGGCGTAAGCATGGTTGAAGGTCGTATCTCTGCGGGTGTTGTTGTGGGTAACGGTTCAGACATCGGCGGCGGCGCTTCTATCATGGGTACTCTGTCGGGTGGCGGTACTATGGTTATCTCTATCGGCGAAAACTGCCTACTAGGCGCAAATGCGGGTCTTGGCTTCCCAATGGGCGATCGTTGTACGGTTGAGTCTGGTCTTTACGTGACTGCGGGTACTAAGGTTCGCATGTTAGACAAAGAAGGCAACGAAGTAGAAATCATTAAAGCTCGTGACCTTGCTGGCGTTTCTGATCTTCTGTTCCGTCGCAACTCGATCACTGGTCAAATCGAATGTCTAGCGAACAAGTCAGCTGTTGAACTGAACAGCGAGCTACACAGCAACAACTAATCTAAGCTTTAGATGCTAAATTACTAGATACTAAAAAACACGAAGCCGCTGGGGTTAAATCCAGCGGCTTTTCTTTTATCTATATAAAACGGAAAGCGTTACACTTTCTCGGCAGCTAACTGCTCAAGCGCTTGAATAGAGGTTTCTGATACTAACGTACCATCCATGTAGTAACTGACCTTGTCGCCATCACGAACCCCCGTCAAAACGGCTTTCTGACCATCATTGTAGGTGATGTCCATACGAATCGTATTCTCATCGATTTGTTTCATCTCACCCCATTCGATCTGACGATTATTAAAGCCAAGTGGGGCTTCTTTTAGTGAATCGTCTAGGCTGTCGTTCACATCAATCATGGTATCGACTTTACTATCGAAGATATGAGGCGCGCCTGTGAGTGGGTTTTTCCCCGCCCAGAATTCGATCGAGTTAAACACGATGTAATCGGCTGCGAATGTTAAAGCGTAAACGGGAGCAAGCAAGAAGTTGACCCCAGCACGAGCGTAACGGTTATCTACAACCTCAACGTTGAACTTCATTAATTTCCCAGTAACGGCATTACTACCGACACACCCAGCTAACGACATGACAATCGCTGCCACTGCAACTGCTTTTGTGATTGTTGTTTTCATAGATCCCTCTTATGCCACGATGATTGATTCGGTTTTTGCATAGCCAAACAGCAGTCTTCCTGTTCACGTACAGAAATTCATGGCCTAACAAATTGATTCCATAACATTTAGCGTAGTGGAGTTTTTTAGAACAGCAAACTGCAAACGTTAATTGTTTCGCTCTGGTTCCTAAAGAGTTGCCAATAAAAAAGCGCAGACCTTTCAGTCTGCGCTTTTATTAGTTTTTAAAACTATTCGGTTTTGTGAACCAGATTAACCCACATTCTTACGTGCGTTTTGGAACATACGCATCCAAGCGCCATTCTCGCCCCAACCTTCTGGAGACCAAGAGTTAGCAACCGTACGGAATACACGCTCTGGGTGAGGCATCATAATAGTTACGCGACCATCAGTAGTCGTTAGACCTGTGATAGCGTTTGGCGAACCGTTCGGGTTATTCGGGTATTGCTGCGTTTGGTTACCGTTGTTATCAACGTAACGTAGAGCAACCGTACCTGAATTTTCAATCGCGTTTAGGTGGTCGTTGTCACGTACTTCTACGCGGCCTTCACCGTGAGAAACAGCGATTGGCATACGAGAGCCTTCCATGCCATTGAAGAATACAGAATCTGACTTCTGAACTTCGACTAGGCTGAAACGTGCTTCAAAACGCTCAGATTCGTTGCGAACGAAACGTGGCCAGTACTCAGCACCAGGGATTAGCTCGCGCAGGTTAGACAGCATCTGACAACCGTTACACACACCTAGAGAGAAGGTATCTTCACGCTTGAAGAAGTTTTCAAACTGGTCACGAGTAGAGTCGTTAAACAGAACCGACTTAGCCCAACCTTCACCAGCGCCTAGTACATCACCGTAAGAGAAGCCACCACAAGCCACAAGGCCGTTGTACTCTTCTAGTACCGCTTGACCCGTTAGGATGTCGCTCATGTGAATATCAGTTGCTTCGAAGCCTGCACGGTCAAATGCGGCTGCCATTTCAACGTGAGAGTTAACACCCTGCTCACGTAGAATCGCCATTTTAGGCTTAGCGCCCGTGTTGATGTAAGGAGCAGCAATGTCTTCATTTACGTCGAAGCTTAGTTTCACGTTCAGACCTGGGTCTGAGTTGTCTTTCTTCGCTTCGTGCTCTTGGTCTGCACAGATTGGGTTATCACGTAGACCTTGCATCTTGTGCGTAGTTTCAGCCCAAATAGTACGTAGTTCAGTACGGTTACGCTCAATCACAACCGACTCACCAGACTTAATCACTAGCTCATCAGATGCCTCAACAGAACCAATTACGTGTGAACACGCTTCTAGACCGTTTGCTGCAAGAGTAGAAAGAACAGCGTCTAGGTCGTCGTTGCGAACTTGGATTACCGCACCTAACTCTTCATTGAAGAGTGCTGCTAGTGTGTCTTCGCCTAAAGCTTCAATGTTTGCATTAACACCACAGTGACCTGCGAATGCCATTTCAGCAAGAGTTACGAATAGACCACCGTCGCCTTTATCGTGGTAAGCCACAACTTGGTCGTTAGCCACAAGAGCTTGAACACCTTCGTAGAAACCTTTTAGTTGCGCTGCGTTGTCTACGTCTGCTGGCTTGTCACCAAGCTGCTTGTAAACTTGCGCCAGTGCCGTTGCACCTAGACGGTTTTTGCCGTTACCTAGGTCGATAAGAACTAGTGAAGTATCACCTTTGTCAGTGCGAAGCTGAGGCGTAATCGTCTTACGAACATCTTCAACACGCGCAAACGCAGTGATAACAAGAGATAGCGGAGACGTTACTTCTTTCTGCTCGCCATTCTCTTCCCACTTAGTCTTCATCGACATTGAGTCTTTACCCACAGGGATAGTTAGACCCAGTGCCGGACATAGCTCTTCACCCACGGCTTTAACCGCTTCGTAAAGACCTGCATCTTCACCTGGGTGACCAGCTGGAGACATCCAGTTAGCTGACAATTTAATGTGTTTGATATCGCCGATGTTCGTCGCTGCGATGTTAGTGATTGCTTCACCAACCGCTAGACGAGCTGACGCGCCAAAGTCTAGAAGAGCTACTGGCGTACGCTCACCAAGAGACATAGCCTCACCATGGTAAGAGTCGTAGCTTGCTGCTGTTACTGCGCAGTTTGCTACAGGAACCTGCCATGGGCCAACCATTTGGTCACGAGCCACAAGGCCGGTTACCGAGCGGTCACCGATAGTGATAAGGAATGTTTTCTCTGCCACTGTTGGTAGGCGAAGAATACGGTCAACCGCTTCGTTTAGTTCGATACCAGAACGGTCAATCGCTGGGTTGTTTGCTTTTAGCGTTTTCGCGTCACGGTGCATCTTAGGCGTTTTACCTAATAGGATGTCCATTGGCATATCGATTGGCGTGTTGTCGAAGTGTGAATCTTCTAATTTAAGATCACGTTCTTCAGTTGCTTTACCAACCACTGCGTACGGTGCACGTTCACGCTTACAAATCGCATCGAACGTTGCCATGTCTTTATCAGCAACCGCCATTACATAACGCTCTTGAGATTCGTTACACCAGATCTCAAGTGGGCTCATGCCCGGCTCATCATTTGGCACGTCACGTAGGTTAAAGATACCGCCACGCTCGCCATCGTCGACTAGCTCAGGAAGTGCATTAGAGATACCGCCCGCGCCTACATCGTGGATGAATGCGATCGGGTTCGCATCACCAAGCTGCCAACAACGGTCGATAACTTCCTGACAACGACGCTCCATCTCTGGGTTTTCACGTTGTACAGAAGCAAAATCTAAGTCTTCAGAAGAAGAACCAGAATCCATTGAAGATGCAGCACCGCCACCAAGGCCGATGTTCATCGCAGGACCACCAAGAACGATCAGGCTTGCACCTACTGGGATCTCTTTCTTCTGAACGTGATCATCACGAATGTTACCAAGACCACCAGCCAGCATGATTGGTTTGTGGTAACCACGTACTTCTTCACCTGCGTGAGAGTTTACTTTCTCTTCGTAAGTACGGAAGTAACCTAACAGGTTTGGACGACCAAATTCGTTGTTGAATGCTGCGCCACCAAGAGGACCTTCAAGCATGATATCCAGAGCAGTAACGATACGGCTTGGCTTACCAAAGTCAGTTTCCCAAGGTTGAACGAAGTTCGGGATCTTAAGGTTAGATACAGAGAAAGCAACCAGGCCCGCTTTTGGCTTACCGCCAATACCAGTTGCGCCTTCATCGCGGATTTCACCGCCTGAACCTGTTGATGCACCCGGCCATGGAGAGATTGCCGTTGGGTGGTTGTGCGTTTCAACTTTCATCAAGATATGTGTTTTTTCTTGGTGGTAGTTGTACTGGCGAGTTTCTGGATCTGGGAAGAAACGACCCACTTCAGAACCTGTCATTACCGCTGCGTTATCTTTATAAGCAGACAGAACGTGCTCTGGTGTCGTTTCAAAGGTGTTCTTAATCATCTTGAACAATGATTTTTCTTGCTTAACGCCATCGATAGTCCAATCAGCGTTAAAGATCTTGTGACGACAGTGCTCTGAGTTCGCTTGTGCAAACATCATTAGTTCGATGTCAGTCGGGTTACGACCTAGCTTCTCGGTGAAGCTTTCAAGAAGGTAATCGATCTCATCTTCTGCAAGTGCAAGACCTAGGGTAACGTTTGCTTTTTCAAGCGCTTTACGTCCGCCAGTTAATAGGTCAACTTCCGCATAAGGAGCAGGCTCAGCCACGGTAAATAGTGCCGCCGCTGATTCGAAGTCAGTGAAAACCACTTCCATCATACGGTCGTGCAGGATTGCTTTCAGCTCAACAAGTTGAAGCTCAGAAAGTTCAGCAGAGGTTTCAATGTAGAAAGCAGTACCGCGCTCTAGACGTGACACTTTAGCCAGTCCACAGTTGTGTGCGATATCTGTTGATTTTGAAGACCAAGGCGAGATAGTGCCCGGGCGTGGCGTTGCAAGCAGCAGTAAACCTTCAGGTTCATGCTCTTCAATCGTTGGACCGTAAGTCAGTAGCTTTTCTAGCTTCTCAACTTCAGACTCATCTAGGTCTGCCGTTAGATCAGCAAAGTGGGCAAACTCAGCGTAAATACCTGTTACAGGTAAGCTTAATTCACGACAAAGCTCTAAAAGCTTGTTAACACGAAACTCAGATAGAGCTGGGGAGCCACGCAAAATTCTCATGTGCTTAGGTCTCTTATGCAGTTGATTAAGGTAGTATTGGAATAAATTCAGTGGGTTATAGGAACAACCTAACTGTTTTCTTCGAAGCTATTCCCGAAGGTTGCCAAACCTATGCCGATTCCACCTCTTCAATGCGAGCGCATTATAAAGCATTTCTTTTTGTGACGTAACACCAAAAGCAACCGTTTGCGTTATTTTTTTTATCTTTATGCATAAATGGTACTTTTGCTGCATTTATCAGCACTTTTACAACTGTTTAAATAAACCTGCTTTGCCAGCCTTGCGGGGTTTGGTATAAAGGGGCTTCCACTTTTCGAGATTTCATTTTGATGCCTAAATTTACGCTCATCTTTTCGTCTAAGTTCCTTCTGCTTGCCATTGCCCTAGTAGGGTTGGCTGGATGCCAGATTGAGTCAGAACCTAAAAGTGTCCTTGAGCAGATACGAGAGCGAGGCGTTCTTCGCGTCGGCACCCTAAATAACCAACTCTCTTATTACATTGGTCCCGATGGCCCTGCTGGTTTGGATTACGAGTTAGCTCGTGAATTTGCGCAGGAACTTGGTGTACAGCTTGAGATTAAACCCGCTTACCGTTTATCCGGCCTCTTTCCAGCCTTAAAGAAAGGCGAGATCGATCTTATCGCGACAGGGTTAACGCAAAACAATAACCTGACACGCGCTTATCGCGCCGCGCCCGCCTATTACTATGTAAGCCAGCAAGTGGTGTATAAAAAAGGACAGTGGCGCCCAAGAAACCTTCAACAACTGATCAAGTTCGAGAATAAGCGTCAGGCTGATTTCGTAAAAGCACAAACTGAATCAGAAGAGCCGGCATCTACCGAAACATTGACGCCATCTTTGGTGGTAGTGAAGGACTCACATTTTGAGCCAACGCTAAAACAGATCCAGAACAAGCACGATGACTTTATCTACGATGCAATAGGTAATGCTGACATCAATGACCTGCTAAAAGAAGTGTCGACTGGTGAACGCTTGTTTACGGTAGCAGACTCGATTGAGTTGTCACTCGCACAGCGTTTGTACCCAGACGTCGCTTTGGCATTTGAGCTGACAGAAGACCAACCTATCTCTTGGTATTTACAGAAGTCTGAAGATGAAAGCCTTTATGCATTACTGATTGAGTTCTTTGGTAACCTAAAACAGTCTGGTGAACTGGCTTCACTGGAAGAAAAATACATCGGCCATATCGGCACTTTTGATTACGTTGATACTCGTGCATTTATCCGCGCATTGGATAGCAAGCTGCCAAAATGGTCGCCGCTATTTCAGAAATATTCTCAAGAATTTGACTGGCGCTTGATTGCCGCTTTAGCATACCAAGAGTCACACTGGAATCCTGTCGCACGCTCTCCAACCGGTGTTCGAGGCATGATGATGTTGACGCTACCAACCGCGAAGAGCGTTGGTGTAACCAATCGTCTCGATCCGAAACAGTCGGTACAAGGCGGTGTTGAATACCTGCGTCGTATCGTGAATCGAGTACCAGATTCAATCACCCAACACGAGAAGATCTGGTTTGCGCTTGCCTCATATAACGTAGGTTACGGGCACATGATGGATGCTCGTCGCTTAACCAAAGCACAAGGCGGTGATCCTGATGCTTGGGGTGATGTGAAAGACAGGCTTCCTCTGCTAAGACAGAAGAAGTACTACAGCAAAACTCGTTACGGGTATGCGCGTGGTGATGAAGCAAGGAATTACGTTGAGAACATTCGCCGTTATTATCAGAGCATTATTGGCCATGTAAATAAGCGTAATAAAGAGGAAGAAGCGAGCCTTGAAGGTTTGGTCGTTATCCCACCTCTAGAGGTATCAGATGCTGAATCAACAATCAGTGAAACTGAATCCGCAGTGAACGACGCTGAGTCTTCCAAATAAAAGAAAAAGAGCAATGCCATTTAGCATTGCTCTTTTTTATTGCATCACGATAAATGACCAAAACAAACAAAACGCCTGCGATATCCAGAGTGTCATATTGCAGTAACAATCGAACTTTATAACGTCACACCATAAGCGACATAATGCTCTGTTGCATTCAGCTCTTAGCCATCACGATAGTGGTTCAGAAAGCCAACGCTAAGTTCGTGGCAAAGCTTATAAGCAAATAACCACTATAATTAAAACTGAAGTCATACTTACAAAGCCAGACGACAAATAGGAAATCGTTGAAATGATGAAGAACAAACTGAAATCGAAACGCCTTGATAAGACCGTTGCTGCCAACCGTCGTAAGCGTATGCTTTCAAATAATAAGAAGAAGATCATTTGGCGCAACCGTGCTTTCATGCAGATGATTACTGAGTAAAAGTAATGACCAACTAAGTTTGCTTGGCACTCTTATGATTGAGAGTGCCGAAAGATCGCTGCTATTTTTTGTTACAGACCTTGTTCTTGTTACTGACCTTATTCTTATTACTTGCCTTGTCAGATTCTAAACGCTGCTCTTCCTGCAAACGCTCAAGCTTTCGCTTCTCTTTGATCTCTTTTCTACGGCGCTTAAAAAACGCCTGTAATTGTTCACGACACTCTTCCTCTAACAAACCATGCTCAACATCGGCATAGTGGTATGAGGCTTGGCTTTCAAAGAGATTCAATACCGTACCCGCCGCACCCGCTTTTAAGTCTGGAGCACCAAACACAATGCGCTTTACTCGGCTGTGTAATAAGGCACCCGCGCACATTGGGCAAGGTTCTAAGGTGACATACAAGGTGGTATCAAGTAAGCGATAGTTTTCCAAGGCTTGACCTGCTTTACGCAAGGTTTCGATTTCTGCATGTGCGGTTGCATCGTGGCAGCCAATCGAGCGGTTCCATCCTTCAGAGATAACCTCCCCATCTTTCACTAGAACAGCACCAACGGGAACCTCTCCCTCTTTTTCTGCTTGCTTAGCGACCTCGATGGCGCGTCGCATGAAGATTTCATCTTGAGGGCTGAATTGATGGTCTAACAAAGGGAGCTCCAGAAAACAAAGGATAAAAACGAAAATAGGTATGCGGTGAAGCATACCTAATCTTCGTGATAATGAACAATAAAGAGATAAGAGGCAATGAACAATCGCCGCTTACTGATTAGGCGGATCGCTAGCTATTGGCGCCTTCTATGTCATCGGCTATTTGCGTCGCTTTGATACTCACAATTCGATTGTTCTCAACAGAGATAACTTCAAACTGCCACTGCTGGTATTGAACAACTTCACCGGCATCAGGTAAGCGCCCTATTAACCAAGTCACTAGGCCATTCAACGTTTGGAAGCTCTCGCTTTCACCCTCAAAATCCGACAGCTCTAAGCGGTTTTTCAGTTCACTGATAGGAATCAATCCATCCACCAGCAATCCATCTTCCACTTGCTCTGTCCATAGGTCATTGGGGTTATTGGATAGCTCACCGGCAATCGCTTCAAGAATATCGTAATGAGTCACAAGGCCTTGAACATCGCCATATTCATCAACAATGAATGCCATCTCTGTACCCGACTCTTTAAAATAGCCAAGTAGACGTAAAGCCTTCATCGATTCAGGAACATAGATCGGAGAGCGAGATAGCCCCATGATCACTTGAATGTTTAAATTGCCCGCCTGATTCAATAAGGCTTTGGCTGACACCGTACCGACCACTTTATTGAGGTGGTCTTGGCACAATGGAAACACACTATGCTTTGAACTGCGCAGCTTTTTAAATATCTGCTCAACCGGTTGGCTAATATCCAGAAAGTCGACGTCTCGACGTGGCGTCATCAACGAGCTCACCAAACGGTCATCAAGCTGTAAGATATTGCGAATCATCTCTTGCTCGCCACGTTCAATCACACCAGATTCCGAGCCTTCTTTCACGAGTGCATGAATATCATCTTCCGTCACACTGTCTTCTTCGCCACCACGTCCCATTAACTTGAGAATACCTTCCGTAGAAGCAGACAACGCAAACACAAACGGCGTCGCAATTTTAGATAACCAGAAGATAGGCAGCGCGACTAGCACAGCAATGTTTTCAGCTTGAGATTGAGCAAAACGTTTTGGCACTAGCTCACCTACAACAATCGCGAAGTAAGTAATACCCACAACGACTACCGTGGTAGACAGGATATTCGCTTGTGTTGGATCGAGTCCCCACAGTTCAAGTTGAACGGCCAGTGGAGCAGAAAGCGTCGCCTCACCCACAATACCGCTGAGTAGGCCGATTACCGTAATACCGATTTGAATGGTTGAAAGGAAGCGGGTTGGATTTTCTTTGAGCTCAAGAGCAACCTGAGCGGAGCGATGTTTTTCGGCTAAGCGTTTCAGCCGACTATTCTTTGCTGCTACCAGTGCAATCTCTGACATGGCAAACAGACCATTTAAAACAATTAACCCTACTAAAAGCAGAATCTTCATGTGGCTTGGATTTCCTAAATTTACCGGCCAACAATTAGCCGTAATCCGGAGTATAAGCTGAGTGCCTTTATTTTGAATATAAAAAGTTTTGGATATAGAAAGTTTGGGATATAAAAAGTCTTGGCTATAAAAATCTTGGATAAAAAAACAGAAAAAAATAGCAAAAAAAAGCCCGCACATTTCGGTGCGGGCTTAGCAATGAATAAAGCTTAATTTTGCTTAGTTCAATCTTACATTGTGTAAGTGTAAGGAGCTTGGATACCTAGCGGGATACCAAGAGCCCAGTAACCTAGCAAGAAGATAGACCAACCGATTAGCATAGCAATCGAGAATGGCATCATTAGAGAAGCTAGAGTACCGATACCTGTCGACTTAACGTAACGTTGACAGTAAACAACAACCAGTGGGAAGAACACCATCAGTGGAGAGATGATGTTAGACACTGAATCGCCTACACGGTAAGCCGCTTGAGATAGCTCAGGAGAGATACCCACAACCATTAACATAGGAACTAAGATAGGACCAATAAGAGCCCACTTAGCTGAAGCTGAACCTACAAGAAGGTTAACTGAAGCCGTTAGTAGAATCATACCAACAACCGTTGCTTCACCAGGAAGATCCATTGCTTTCAAGCCTTCAGCACCGTAAAGCGCCAGCATAGTACCGATGTTTGATTGAGCAAATGCTGATAGGAACTGAGCACAGAAGAACGACATTACAATGTATGCGCCCATCGTTGCCATCGTCTCAGACATTGCTTTGATAACATCATTACTATTCTTGAAGGTACCCGCTACACGGCCGTAGACGATACCCGGAATAATAAACAGGATGAAGATCAGAGGAACGATAGACTTCATTACTGGTGCTGAGAACGCCGTTAGTTCGCCTTCTGGTGAACGAAGTGCTGAGTTTTCAGGCATTAGAGCCGCGATAAGCAGACCAATACCGGCAACCATTGCCCAACCAGCGAATTTGAATGCTTTAGATTCAATGGCTGTAAACGTACCTAGATCAGGTGCTTGTTCTGCATCTTCATCGACAGGCGTATTGGCAAGACGAGGCTCGATGATTTTCTCTGTAACGTACCAACCAATTGCCACAATTAGAATTGAAGACAAACCAGTAAAGAAGATGTTCGCTAGAGGGTTGATCACGTATGCAGGGTCAAGAACGTTTGCCGCTGTTTGAGTGAAACCTGCTAGTAGCGGATCAATACCTGAAGGAATGAAGTTCGCTGAGAAACCACCTGATACACCAGCAAACGCTGCTGCAATACCCGCTAGAGGGTGACGACCCGCTGCGTGGAAGATGATACCGCCAAGAGGGATTACTAGAACGTAACCTGCATCTGCTGCTGTGTGAGACACGATAGCAACAAGAATTAGCATTGGCGTTAGCAACTTAGCTGGCGTGAAGTTAAGCATCTTCTTAAGGCCAGTCGTAATGAAGCCTGAAGAGTCAGCAACGCCAACACCTAGCATAGCAACAAGTACGATGCCTAGCGGTGCGAAGCCTGTGAACGTGGTAACCATATTCGCTAGGAAGCTAGCAAGCGCTTCACCAGTAAGTAGGTTGTTTACTTCAAGAGCAGCACCCGTTTGAGGGTTGATTAAGTCGAATGAAAGATTCGATAAAAGTGCAGATGCTACCCATACAATAACTAGAGCCCAGAAGAACAGAATTGCTGGATCTGGAATTTTGTTGCCGGCGCGTTCAATGAAGTTTAGAAAGCGGTCCATACCACTGATCTTCTCAGTCGATGGTGCTTTTTTTACGGCTTGGTTACTCATTGTAACTCCATATGTGATGTTGTTTGTTTAGGCCTAATATAAGTTTTGACCATGGCCTATTGGTACAGCACATATTCTATTAAAGTCGCTGTTAAAAAGCACAAGGTTCCACATCATTTTCCATAAATGGAGACATATTTTGCAAAAATACTGTACAACAGCAACAATATAAAAACACAAAAAACACCATTCCATATACAGAGTTTTAACTGGCACGTAAACAATGTCCGAGGAGTGAAAACTATCAGTAAAGGAGAAGCGTAGGGCTTGGCATGCAGTAAACGTTTGCTTAATAGATCAATCAAACTCACTGTATTTGGAGAGCATAGTTTCGAGGTGAATGCTTTGCGCACGGTTCATGCGATCTCGCCATGCAACAGTCACCGTAATGTTTTTCAAAGCGTGAGACAAGGCACCACTGGCATTTGTCACCTCACAGCTCATCGTATACCCAGAGCCCGACAAACCAGATAAAGGATCCGAACTTGTCGCATTGCGACAGTAGTCCGCTTGATTGAGATCCGTAAAAAGGATTAACCCTACAGCTCCCCCCACATCCGATACACGAGTTCGATAATACTCCATCTGCCTTTCAGCAAAATGAAGCGCTTCTACACTGTGCAACGCGTAATCCGATTTTTGTTCTGCATAGACCTGTAGCTTAACCAACCCTAGCGAAGCGATACCGATCAATAGAAAAGAGATCAGGACCTCTATCAAGCTAAAACCGGAATGTTTATAAGTCATTCCATGATCCCTTTTTCCATTTGGCTTTCAAAGGAACACTATGGGGGTTGTATTCACCTGTGTAATCTAAGTTAATCGAACCTTGAATTGTCGATAACCCGCCAACTGAATCAAAGAACATCCCTCCCTTGGGAAAAAAAGAAGCAAATCCAATATAAACCGAATTGTTCTGCACTAAGCCGGCGATAGGTATCGTATTTGGAACTTTGGCCCATAAGCCGCTCAATAGGTCCGTATCAACATCAGGGGAGGCTGGTTCGTCGTATATGCTCATATCATTTAGGTGATAAAAGGAACCATCAAACACACTTGCATTACCGTTCGCAACGATGCCATCTTGAATCACTAATGAACGTGGAGTAATAACACCGGGGATAGGTTCTACCACATTAATTGGTGGGTGATAGACCACGCAATCACCGATCACCCACACCTTATCTTTGCCACTAGTAAAGGCGTTATTAATCGCTTGGCTACACTTATTACCTTGATACTTCCCGTTGAATAAATCAATGTGCTTGGGGGGAGATACAGTCCTGTCAATGAGGTCAATCACATGATAATCACGCTTAATCTGGTCAATATTTTCTGGCGTTTTAGATACCCCAAAGTAATTAGAGAAAGTATCGATGGCTGGGTCAAATTTGAAATCTGATTGAAAAGCATTTGAAGGCAATGACCCAACTGAATCAATGGTTGCATTGCGGTTAATATCGGTTGTCGGTTGGCAAGACTCAAAGGTAGGAAAAGGAGGGAGACCGCCCGTAGGTGTGATTGTCTTCAGACGCCCGCCGCCTTGGTTTTTATAGATCACACTATCTAAGAACCGAACAGACACACATTCGTTAATACCACCGACCGCAGTAAGACTAATATCTGGGGTAATATCGATATTGTGATCAGAAATAAACTCCAAACTCGAATTGGTTTGCATCGCCCCTAGCCCCGACGAATTGTTAAAACTTATCTCTTTGTTCAGAGATAAATAGTGAGCACTCGACACCAATATATTCGGTGTTAGGTTATCTGATTTCAACGTAAGGACTTTCGACTGCTGACAGTGATTCATTAAATCATTGGGAATTGCCGTGAGATCATTTTCAGCTATATAGGTAAAACCACACTCCAACCCAGCCTCGGCGTTCCAATGAGCTTTGCGGACTTGAACTTCATTCTGCGCGACCTTAATTTGATGAAAAACGCTGCGATAGGTGCCCAAAGTAACAATTAAAGCACTCAACACTAAAACAGATGTGATTAACAACGTAGCCACTCCAGCTTGCTGCTTTACCGAGGTCATTGCCAATTCCTTTGCTTAACGGTTATAGCGACGCCTTTAGAGATCCCAGCACTCGGAATTGACGCAACAATATTCAAATCAGTGAGCGTAGTGCTCACCCCATTTTTGCTCAACACTTGTGAGGATATTGATAAATCGTCGACGGAAATAATGCTATCGTCGAAAAGTGAGTAGCATGAGGTAACTTGATCATGGGCTAAAATGTTCCCTGGAGTAAGAACGCCCTTTTCACAAACTTTCAATCGAGTCCCCTCCTTTTTATACACGATATTCCTGTAATTTTTTCCGTCAGTTGATCCCTCTTTCAAATAGACGAACCCCACCTCAACACCACCGCTAACATGAATCGTATTAACGGCATTTAATAGCTTCAGGGACTCTCCATTTGAACCATCGTAGCCTGCTCGTTGAATATCTTCTTTCATTACCTGCATCGTGCTCGTAAGGTTTTGCAGCAGCAATAGCTCAATGCCTTTGTCTTTGGCTATTCTGTGCCCCGTCATAAATACGCTGCCGATAATAGCAATCGCGAATACACCAATAACGGAGGTGACCATCAGTTCAATGAGAGATGCGCCCTTTTGCTTTCGCAAGCTTCTGCTGCGGGCCTTAGCAAGCATAGTAACCATACTGAGCGCCTGATTCGCCGCACACTTTAATTCGCCCCGGAGGGCTAGATAGTTTAATCAAAAGCCGGTCGGTTGAAGCTCTTTTAGGAGCCAAGTAAATCGTACCTCTGGCAGGCCTTCCTCTTACACTTTCAAAGCTGATTTTTGAGCCTGTATAGTTATGAGAAAACGATAAATCTCGAAACGGTTCTCCCGACAACATCAGCAATGTATCACCAGACAGATCTTCCGTAGGCTTCAACCATACTGTCCACTCCCCCGTAGATTGCTCTTCATTTTTAGCCGTCGAGAAATGTACCCAGAGTTTTTGATTTCTTTTCACAGACTCAGACTTTGCCTGTACTAAGAAACCATTCAACTCCCCAGCAAGGCGCTGTATCTTGACTGTTTGGGTGACTGAACTAAAACTCGGAGCAGCCGTCGCTACCAATATCGACAGTATCGACACCGTTATTAACAGCTCTAATAAAGTAAACCCGCGAGTCATTTCCCAAATTCCTATGTAATCAGGTGCGTAAGCATATTTAATCTTGCACCGATGCTACCACCCGAGAAAAATGGACAGGGTTATGAAAGGAAACTACTCGTGAAGATTCGAATAAAAAGATGTAACAACAACAATTTAAGTATGAAAGGAATGACACTGATCGAATTATTGATCGCTGTTGCCATTGTAGGAGTACTCAGTGCAATAGCTTATCCAAGCTACACAAGCCATGTTTTAAAATCGCATCGGATGACAGCGATAGGAGATATGGCAAAAATTCAACTTGAACTTGAGAGTGCTTACGCCGGAAATTATGCCACGGCTGCTGGAAACATAGTTTCTGGAGGGACGTGCTCGTTTTGCGATACCGATACAAGCAGGTATACACTAACAATTTCGGCTAGCAGTACCTCATACTCCATTCAAGCTGAACCACACGCACCACAGACAAATGATGACTGCTTAGACTCACCGACTGATATTCTGGAGTTACATCACTCAGGTGTTTCAGAGCCTCAAGCGTGTTGGAAGTAACAAGAGGAGACACTAAAGCCTCTAGGGGGTGATCTGAAAAATTTCGATTATTTTTGCTATGAGCTTCTTTTATACCAATCAAAAAACACAAATCTATAGACACAAAAAAACCTGCTACATGAGCAGGCTTTTCTACTTTTATCATTAAATTGAAGTATCAATAATTTAAAGATCAACAACTTAACGTGTCAATAACCTATTTATCTAATCAGTTGATTACTTAGTTAGGTCATCAAAGAAGTTTTTCACGCCGCTGAAGAAACCTTCAGATTTTGGCTTGTGCTTGCTTGCAGCTTCACCACAACATGTTTCTTCAAATTCACGCAGTAGTTCTTTTTGACGAGAGCTTAGCTTAACCGGTGTTTCAACCACTAGCTTAACGATTAGGTCACCCACACCGCCGCCACGAACGCCTTTCACACCTTTGCCACGCATACGGAACATACGGCCCGTTTGTGTCTCTTCAGGTACTTTAAGGTTTACACGGCCATCTAATGTAGGAACTTCAACTTCACCGCCTAGCGCTGCCATTGTGAAGCTAACTGGCACTTCACAGTAAAGGTTGTTGCCGTCACGCTCAAAGATGTTGTGCTCTTTTACGTGTACTTGTACGTACAAGTCGCCAGCTGGAGCGCCGTGCTCTCCTGCTTCGCCTTCGCCAGATAGACGAATGCGATCACCAGTATCAACACCTGCTGGGATCTTAACGTTAAGCGTTTTCGTCTTCTGTTTGCGACCTTGACCATGACATGAGTTACATGGGTCTTTGATGATCTTGCCTTTACCGTTACAAGTAGGACAAGTCTGTTGAACCGCAAAGAAACCTTGGCGCATTTGTACCTGGCCGTGGCCATGACAAGTACCACACGTTTGTGCAGAAGAACCCGCTTTCGCGCCGCTACCATCACAAATGTCACATTCAACAAGTGTTGGTACTTCAATCTCTTTAGATACACCACGAACGGCTTCTTCTAGAGAAAGCTCCATGTTGTAACGCAAATCAGAACCACGTTGAGCACGCGCTTGACCGCCGCCACGACGACCGCCGCCGAAGATATCGCCAAATACGTCACCGAAGATATCGCCGAAGTCACCTTGGCCACCGCCGCCGTAACCGCCGCCACCCATGCCACCTTGTTCAAAAGCTGCGTGGCCGTATTGGTCGTAAGCTGCTTTCTTTTGAGCATCGGTTAGGATCTCGTACGCTACTTTTACTTCTTTAAATTTGTCTGCTGCGCTGTCATCACCCTGGTTACGGTCTGGGTGGAATTTCATCGCTAAGCGTTTGTACGCTTTTTTAATATCGCGCTCTGATGCATCGCGGCTTACGCCTAATACTTCGTAAAAATCACGTTTTGACATGTTCTAGGTCACCAAAATAATTGCTACTGCCGAATGTTCACTTCAGCAGTCTGTGTATCAATCTAGATAAAAGTTCTGCCGGCTGAAACGCCGAATAAAGCTATTATCTAGATCGACAAGTCTAAATACAAATTTACGGGCGTGAGAGTTACCTCTGACGCCCGTATCTTTAGAAATCGAAAAACGACTTTTTCTAAGCTAAAACACGTTAGTTCAAGGAGAAGGCACGGACTTTCTTAACCAACCAAAAGGCAAGTGTAAGTGAGTACCTTCGACGCAGAAATCACGTGTTATAGCGACGAAAAATTATTTTTTGTCTTCTTTAACTTCTTCAAACTCTGCGTCAACAACATCGTCGTCTTGCTTAGGTTGTTCACCAGCGTCAGCACCAGCTTGTTCAGCTTGAGCTTTCTGTTGAGCAATTTCCATTAGCTTTTGAGCTGCTTGCATAAGTTCTTGAACTTTAGCGTCGATAGCTTCTTTGTCGTCACCAGACTTAACTGATTCTAGAGCTTCGATAGCTGCTTCGATTTTAGCTTTCTCGTCTGCAGGTAGAGCTTCACCAGCTTCTTCTACTTGCTTCTTAGTGCCGTGAATCATTTGATCAGCTTGGTTACGTGCAGTTACTAGCTCTTCGAACTTCTTGTCAGCTTCTTTGTTAGCTTCTGCTTCTTGAACCATTGCTTCGATCTCTTCCTCAGACAAACCGCCTGATGCTTGGATAGTGATCTTCTGCTCTTTACCTGTCGCTTTATCTTTAGCAGATACGTTCAGGATACCATCAGCATCTAGGTCGAATGTTACTTCAACTTGTGGCATGCCACGTGGTGCTGGTTGGATACCTTCTAGGTTGAACTGACCAAGAGACTTGTTGTAAGTCGCTTGCTTACGCTCACCTTGAAGAACGTGGATAGTTACTGCGCTTTGGTTGTCTTCAGCTGTAGAGAACACTTGATCCGCTTTAGTAGGGATAGTTGTGTTTTTCTCGATAAGCTTAGTCATTACGCCGCCCATCGTTTCGATACCGAAAGATAGAGGAGTAACGTCTAGAAGAAGAACGTCTTTAACTTCACCAGCTAGTACACCACCTTGAACAGCAGCACCCATTGCAACAGCTTCGTCAGGGTTCACGTCTTTACGTGGCTCTTTACCGAAGAATTCAGTTACTTTAGCTTGAACCATAGGCATACGAGTCTGACCACCTACTAGGATAACGTCAGTGATTTCGCCTACAGATAGGTCAGCATCTGCTAGAGCAACTTTTAGTGGCTCAAGAGAACGTTGAACTAGGTCTTCAACTAGAGACTCAAGCTTCGCGCGAGTCACTTTGATGTTCATGTGCTTAGGACCAGTCGCATCAGCAGTAACGTAAGGTAGGTTTACGTCAGTTTGAGTAGTAGAAGAAAGCTCGATTTTCGCTTTTTCTGCTGCTTCTTTAACACGCTGCATTGCTAGTGGATCAGCTTTAAGGTCGATACCTTGCTCTTTCTTGAACTCATCTACTAGGTAGTTGATCATGCGGTTATCGAAATCTTCACCACCAAGGTGAGTATCACCGTTAGTTGAAAGAACTTCGAAAGTCTTCTCGCCTTCTACTTCATCGATTTCGATGATAGAGATATCGAATGTACCACCACCAAGGTCGTATACAGCGATAGTGCGATCACCACCTTGCTTGTCTAGACCGTAAGCCAGAGCAGCAGCAGTAGGTTCGTTGATAATACGTTTAACATCTAGACCAGCGATACGGCCAGCATCTTTCGTTGCTTGACGTTGAGCATCGTTGAAGTAAGCAGGAACAGTTACTACTGCGCCAGTTACTTCTTCGCCTAGGAAGTCTTCAGCTGTTTTCTTCATTTTCTTAAGAACTTCAGCAGATACTTGAGGAGCAGCCATTTTTTGGCCTTGCGCTTCAACCCATGCATCACCGTTATCAGCTTTAACAATGTTAAAAGGCATGATTTCGATATCGCGTTGAACTTCTTCATCTTCAAAACGACGGCCGATTAGACGCTTAATCGCGTATAGCGTGTTTTGAGGGTTAGTAACAGCTTGACGTTTCGCAGGTTGACCAACTAGCGTCTCGCCTTCAGTGTATGCGATTACCGATGCTGTTGTGCGTTCGCCTTCAGCATTTTCTAATACGCGTGGTTTGTCACCGTCAAGAACAGCAACACAAGAGTTAGTAGTACCTAAATCAATACCAATGATTCGACCCATCAGGCTTTCTCCGAATAAATTCTATTTAGTTTTTTGCTATACCCACTATGTGGGGGGTAGTAATCAGGGATTCAACCCTAATACACAAATTTAAGTGCAAATGTAATTTGCTTTCGTATGCACCATAGATAAGGGCTCACGAATCCTTTTCAAGGGGGATACTGGATTTTTTCACATTTATTTTGATAAAAGGAATGGTTAGACACGAATACATATCATTACCTTCACATAAGCCCAGTAACTGGGGTTATCACCCAATAAAAAACGGAGCCACTTAGGCTCCGTTTGTCTATTCAGGCTTTCCACTTAGATTTCATCTATAGAGGAAAATCTCTGATTACGCTTCTGCTTTCTTTAGCTCAGCTTCTTCGTTTGTTTCAACGCCGATTTCGCCTTCAGACTTAGCAACGATAGTGTTAACCGCTGTATCACCTACTACGTTAGAAGAAGTACAGAACATATCGTTGATACGGTCTACCGCAGCAATGATAGCTAGACCTTCTGGTGGTAAACCTAGTTGATGCAATAGAACACCTACCATTACAACACCACCACCTGGAACACCACCCGCACCGATAGACAGTAGCAAGATAGTTAGACCCAGAGTAAAGATGTCAGCCGTGTTGATTGGTTGACCGAATGCGTTTGCTACGAACATTGTCGCTAGTGCTATGTAGATAGAGACACCAGACATGTTCATTGTCGCACCCAGTGGTACACCGAAGCCTGCCACAGATCTTGATACACCAAGCTTTTCAGTTAGAGTGCGCATTGTTACTGGGATAGTCGCGTTCGAACTTGCCGTCGATAGTGAGAAAAGGATTTGCTCACGAGTTGCACGTAGAAATTGCTTAGGCGTAATACCTGTCGCGATACCAACCATCATTGGGTAGAAGAAGAAAATCCAGAACACTAGCATCGCAACAACAAGCGCTACATAGCCAGCTACAGACATAAGTGTCTCAGCGTTCAGTGTCGCACCTAGTTGAATCATCAGAGCGAATACACCAAATGGCGCCAAGCTCATTACTAGGCCGATAAGCTTCATCATGATTTCGTTAGCCATCTTGAACGTTTTGATCGCTGGACCGCCACGTGAATCAAGAGCCTGAATAGCAAGACCAGTCAAAATTGCCATGAAGATGATCTGTAGCATGTCGCCGCTTGCAAACGCCTGAACTGGGTTGCTAGGAACGATGTTCACAACAAGAGAGAAGATATCTGGAGTTTCAGTTGTTGTTAGTTGAACTGTCTCAGAGATCGTTCCGGCTAAATCTGCACCAGCACCCGGTTGGAAAATAAGGCCAACAGTTAGGGCTGCAGAAATCGCGATGATGGTGTTGATAATGTAAAGAGCAAAAGTTTTACCACCTAGGCGACCGAAAGAACGGATGTCTTTCAATTCAACAATTCCGCAAACGATAGATACGTATACCAGTGGAACAACCAATAGTTTGATCAAAGAGACAAACATACCACCGACACCTTCTGCTAGACCTAGCAGGTAAGTATCAAATACTGCAATACCGTTGAATAGGTACTGAATAGCAGTACCAATAAGTAGGCCGGCAAACAAGCCTACAAAAATCTTACTTGAGAGCGATTTATCCATCGTTCTTCTCCAGTTTGTTGTGTTTGAAATTTGTACTTTTATAGTTATATATGCGAGTTAAATCGCTATATCGCAGTGGATTTTACATACAAAGATAACAATTAAAAGTATTTATTTACAAAAACATTACAAGTGTGACATCAAAACATTTCTTTATTAACAACTAGTTTCATAATATAAAACTCTAAATCATTGTTCTGGGTAATATAAAAGGAACAACATTCTTAATGCGGTTTTGGTGACTATTTACGTGGGGTCTCAAGTTATAGGCACAAAAAAAGAGAGGCATATGCCTCTCTTTTCATTTTACGTAAACCAGTGATTTATTTTGTCGCGGCGACTTACTCAGTCAATGCGCGACTCAATCACTTGGCAGCGTAACACGTCATTACTTAGCAACCATAACCATCGCAGGGCGAACCACACGACCGTTTAACTCGTAACCTTTTTGCATTACGAACATAACCGTGTTTGATTCGTGATCTGGACTTTCTTGGATAGACATCGCTTGGTGGAATTCAGGGTTGAACACTTCACCTTCAGGGTTGATCTCTTTAAGACCAAACTTAGCAACTGTGTCTACGAACGTTTTGTGCGTTAGCTCAACACCTTCAAACAGTGGCTTAACCACTTCGTTTTCAGCATCTGCCGCTTGCATTGCACGCTCTAGGTTGTCGATGACAGGAAGTAGACCTTCAGCAAACTTGTTCAAAGCGAATTTACGCGCTTTATCAATTTCTTGCTCGCTACGGCGACGCATGTTTTCAACTTCAGCTTTTGCGCGAAGAACAGAATCTTGCTGCTCTTTCACTTTAGATTCGCTAGAAAGTAGTGCAGCTTCTAGTTGAGCGATTTTTGCTTCTTGCTCATCAACAGACTCTTCATTTAGCTCAGCTTCTTCAACTTTCTCAGCTTCAGCAATGATTTGATCTAGCTCTTCTTCCGTTACTTTGTTTTCTTCGTTGCTCATGATCTCTCCAGAATTCGTTTTCAATGCAAGTGACAGGTGTGTTTGCACCCCAAATTGATATAAAACACTCGCATAGACGTTCAACTTGCCTTTATTATGGGGATGAAGAATTTTGATTCAAGCCTAATTCGTTTGGAAACGTTATGAAAAAGCCATTTGAAGTCATCGCCATTATTGGTAAACCTCGAGATCAGCAAGCAATTCAGACTCATAGAGAGCTCTATCAGTGGTTAAGTACTGAGGGTTATCAAGTGTTTGTGGATGACAGACTCGCTACAATTTTAGACGATATCCCACAAGAACATTTTTCTAGCCTAATTGAATTAGGTAAACGCGCCGATCTCGCCATTGTGGTGGGTGGTGACGGAAATATGCTCGGTGCCGCTAGAATCTTGTCACGTTTCGATATTTCAGTGATTGGCGTAAACCGAGGTAACCTAGGTTTCCTTACCGATCTTAATCCTGAAAACTTCCAGAGTGCGCTTACTGATGTACTCAAGGGTGAATTCATGGAAGAAGAGCGCTTCTTACTTGAAACGGAAATTCATCGTCATGGCCAAATAAAAAGCCACAACGCCGCACTCAACGAAGCAGTACTTCACCCCGGTCAAGTCGCACATATGATCGAGTTCGAAGTGTATATCGATGACAGCTTCGCCTTCTCACAGCGTTCTGATGGCTTGATCGTCTCAACACCGACAGGTTCAACCGCCTATTCACTTTCTGGTGGTGGTCCTATCCTGTCATCAAGCTTAAATGCAATTTCATTAGTACCGATGTTCCCGCACACCCTTTCAAGCCGCCCACTTGTGGTGGATGGAAAGCGTCGTATCAAGCTGATCGTATCGCCTGATAACCGCGGAACTCAGGAAGTCAGTTGCGATGGTCAAATCTCGCTACCGGTTTCCCCTGGCGATGAGATCCACATTTACCAAAGCCCGAATGTGCTCAAGCTGATCCACCCTAAAGACTACAACTACTACCATGTTCTACGTAACAAACTAGGCTGGTCGAGTAAGTTGTTCTAAAAGAATAAAAGCTCCAGAAGTAACCGAATTATGAAAGGCTGACGACATTCGTCAGCCTTTTTTATTGCCCATAGAAAGCCCGTCGGCTCTAGCTTCTCTGCAATTCCTTATACCTCCACTCCCGACAGGGAGGAACAACTGAATTGGGAATCTACTGCGGTTTCAGTGATCTACAGACAACCTCAATTCTGAGATCTGTCGCATAAAAATTTCACCCACCGACTTTACTGTATAAAGAAACAGTATATACTGAGCTTATATACAGTATTGTTCAGTTATACAGGTAAATAAAAATGCTGGCTCATCTAAGTGTTAATAATTTCGCTATTGTTAAGTCTTTACAGCTAGAACTCTCTAAAGGCATGACAACAATCACCGGAGAAACTGGTGCGGGTAAATCTATCGCTATCGACGCTTTAGGCTTGTGTCTTGGAGGAAGATCTGATGCAGGAATGGTTCGACAAGGTGAAGAAAAAACCGAAGTCAGTGCCGCTTTTTTACTTGAGAACAATCTGCATGCTACCCGCTGGTTAGAAGACAATGAACTGCTTGATGGCGGTGAATGCATCTTACGCAGAACCATCTCTAAAGAAGGTCGCTCTCGCGCATTCATCAACGGCAGTCCCGTGCCTCTTTCACAATTAAAATCGCTTGGACAGCTGTTGATCAACATTCATGGTCAGCACGCGCACCATCAGTTGATGAAAAGCGATTACCAAATGGCCATGCTTGATCAATACGCAGGTCACTTGAACTTATTGAAATCGACACGTAATGCTTACCAAGCCTGGCGACAAGCCGATAACCACTTGAAAGAGTTACGTGAAAATAGCCAGCAAAACCAAGCTCAAAAACAACTTCTTGAATACCAAATCAAAGAGTTAAATGAGCTGTCTATTGGGGAGGAAGAATATGAAGACCTCGAACAAGAGCATAAGCGCCTCTCCAATAGCGGAGAACTGGCCACAACCTGCCAACAAGCTATCGAGCTTATTTATGAAGGCGAAGAAGTTAATGCGCTTGGTATTCTGCAATCGGCCAATAACTCCTTAATTCAGTTAGCGGAGCTAGATGAAAGATTGGCTGAGTTACCAAACTTATTGTCTGAAGCCATTATTCAGATAGAAGAAACCAATAACGAGTTAAGAACATACCTAGATAGCATTGATGTCGATCCAGGTCGTATGGCTTACGTTGAAGAGCGCTTCTCAAAAGTAATGTCGATGTCTCGTAAACATCACGTGTTGCCAGAAGAGCTTTATAAGCACCATCAAGACTTATTACAACAAGTTGAAGCGCTTGATTGCTCTGATGAAAAGTTGGAAGAATTGGCAAACGAGGTAGAAAACCAGTACCAGTCGTTCGTGGCTAAATCAGAGAAGCTTCATAAATCTCGAACTCGTTACGCAAAAGAACTCAACAAGCTGATCACGCAAAGCATGCATGAACTGAGCATGGAAAAAGCGCAGTTTGCCATTGAAGTAAACAACACCAACACACACTCTTCTCCATTAGGTATGGATAACGTGACCTTCATTGTTTCGACCAACCCAGGTCAACCAATGCAGCCCATTGCTAAAGTGGCTTCTGGTGGCGAGTTATCACGAATCTCACTAGCGATTCAGGTGATCACAGCGCAAAAAGTGGATACACCAAGCCTGATTTTCGATGAAGTCGATGTGGGTATCAGTGGACCAACCGCTGCGGTTGTCGGAAAAATGCTTCGAAAACTGGGCGAATCTACGCAAGTGATGTGTGTGACACATTTACCTCAAGTTGCCGGTTGCGGTCACCAACAGCTGTTTGTTGCGAAGAACACGAAATCAGGTAAAACCGAGACTCAAATGCACACGCTTGATGAACAACAACGCGTTTCAGAGCTTGCTCGACTGCTTGGTGGCAGCCAAATTACCGAATCGACGCTTGCCAACGCAAAAGAGTTATTAATCGCAGCATAGGTTACATATTCAGCAACTTTCTGATAATTTACCGAAAATTCTTGGCAATTTTGCAACTTAATTCAAAATTGCCAGTCATAACAAGCTCAAAGCGCAAGGAGCTTTTTACTTCTTGCTGGAGCTTGTTTATTATCAGGCAGTATTTTAGCGAAGAAAGATCTCAAACTATGCGAATTAAAAAGTGGTTAGTTGCAGTTCCACTTGCACTAACAATGTTGACCGGTTGCTCTCTACTAGAGAAGTTGGTTTATCGAATTGACATCAATCAGGGTAACTATGTTGAACAAGAAGCTGTCGACCAGCTCAAGTTTGGCATGACAAAAACACAAGTTCGTTACGTTATGGGCTCACCTATGCTTATCGAAAATGGCTATCCAGATACGTGGTACTACATTTACCACCACCAAAAAGGCCATAACGACCCTATCCAGAAAAACCTTGTCGTGAACTTTGATGCCACTGGCACTCTAGTAACGATCAATGGTGATTTTGAAGCCAGTGATGAGTTCTTCGAAAGCCTTCGCTAGCTTTCCAGTCGACAAGGTATGAATCGCAAAAGCCTGCTCACTTCACACGAGCAGGCTTTTTAATATCTGCTAACAAATTAGCTGCGTGTCTAACCAACAAGCACAAAAAAGCTCGCCAACATTGCGAGCTCTCTTCTTAGTCGAATTTTTTTAGCACTACGATTTAGCTGCGGCTGCTTTCGCTTGCTCAGCACGCTTACGGCGGATCTCTTTTGGATCGGCTAACAGTGCTCGGTAGATTTCGATACGATCTTTATCGCGAACCGTCGCATCTAGCTTAACGTTGCGGCTGAATACGCCAACCTTGTTTTTTGCTAAGTCGATCTCTGGGTACAATTCCAAAACGCCAGACTGCGCAATGATCTCTTCAACGGTCGCGTGCTTGTTTACTACTAAAGTAAACACACGCTGTTCATGCGGAAGTGCAAACACAACCTCAACGTGGATCATATCCGATTCAATAGTCATGGCTTAGTAGACCTGTTTCGCGCGTTGAGTAAAAGCACTGACCATATTACTCGTCAGCTCATTGAAAACCTTACCAAATGCCATTTCAATCATTCGGCTAGAGAATTCAAACTCTAACTTAAGCTCAACCTTACACGCTTGCTCATCGAGCGGAGTAAAATACCAACCGCCCTGTAGCTTTTTAAACGGGCCGTCCACCAGCTCCATCAAGATCTCAGCGCCATCCGCTAAGCGGTTCGATGTGGTAAATGTTTTACTGATACCCGCTTTAGAGACATCAACCGAAGCCACCATCGTTGAATCTGAAGATTCGATCACACGTGAACCAGAACACCCTGGCAAAAACTCGTGATAACGAGCAACATCATTGACCAAGCTGAACATCTGGTCGGCACTAAACGACACTAATGCTGAACGAGTAACCTTTGGCATATAGACTCCTGTTAAAGACAGCGTTACATTAACACAAACTGCAATTTTAATTGTATTGGGCCAGAGCGCAAATAAAAAGGATTCCCCAACTAGGGTGCAATCCGTATAATGAGGCCATTATGGCAAAGAATAAATCAAAATCAAAAGCCGGTAGTAATACCATTGCGCTTAATAAGAAAGCTCGCCACGAATATTTCATCGATGATGAGATAGAAGCGGGGCTTGAGCTACAAGGCTGGGAAGTAAAATCCCTACGTGAAGGCAAAACCAATATCGCAGAAAGCTACGTCTACATCCGAGACGGCGAAGCATTCATCAGTGGTATGACGATCACTCCGCTAACTCAAGCGAGTACTCATATCGTGGCGAACCCAACACGCATCCGTAAACTACTAATGTCGAGAAAAGAACTCGATAACCTTATCGGTCGTATTAACCGTGAAGGCATGACACTTGTCGCAACCGCGCTTTATTGGTCTCGCTCTTGGGCGAAGATTAAAGTTGGCGTAGCGAAAGGTAAAAAGCTGCACGATAAACGTACTGATATGAAAGAAAAAGATTGGGCGAGAGATAAAGCACGGATTATGAAGAGTAATTTGCGTTAATTTTAAGCACTTAAACGCACAGTGCTAGACAGGCAAAGCTTTTCTGGTACTATGCAAATAACACTTGGGGCTGATTTAGGATTCGACAGGAATTTTGAAGTCTGAGGTGCATGCCGTGGGGCGGTTGGCCACGTTAAAAGCCGCAAAAAAATAGTCGCAAACGACGAAAACTACGCACTAGCAGCTTAATAACCTGCTCAGAGCTCTCTTACCCTAGCTTCCGCTCGTAAGACGGGGACCAATAAGAGATCAAACCCAAACTAGCTAGCGCGGATTCTCCCACCTGAGAGGAAAAGCGCGAATAACAATTCAGGTTAGCCTTTAACTAGCGTGTCGGTTCGCAGGTTGCTGGTGAAATTAAAGATCGACTAAGCATGTAGTACCAATGATGAATGATTTTTGGACGCGGGTTCAACTCCCGCCAGCTCCACCAATTCAACATTTAAAGACGTCTTCGGACGTCTTTTTTTGTATCTAAACCCTCTAAAAATCAACAACCTACATCCAGCAGCGTCTTTTCACGTCTTGTAGAAGCTCAAACTTCATTTACCCAAAGTGTTACCCAATGTAGAATTACCTAAAGTATTGGGTAAATGGGTAGGTTCTGAAATGACAAAGATTACAGGTAAGATAACGGACGCTAAACTCAAGAACGCAAAGCCAAAGACTGGTGAATACATAATTTCAGTAGGAGATGGCTTACAGTTACGCGTGTTGCCTAATGGCACAAAATCATGGCGTATGATCTACAAAAGCCCAGAAACCGGTAAGCAAACCAAAATGAGTTTGGGAACCTATCCCGTATTAGACTTATCCGATGCTAAAGAGATTAACTTTGAACACCGTAAGCTAATCGCAAAGGGGATAGACCCCAAAACTAAGAAAGCACAGGAGAAAGAAGAACAGAAAGTCTTAACTGAACATGTATTCATTAACATCGCTACTGAATGGTTTAAACTAAAGAAAACGCAAGTCACACCCAACTATGCCGATGACATCTGGCGATCATTAGAGAGAAACATATTTCCTACCCTAGCTCAAACTCCCATTAGCCACATTACTGCTCCGATGGTAATTGAATTGCTTCGCCCTATAGAAGCCAAAGGTAGCTTGGAAACAATTAAACGCCTCTGTCAACGTATGAATGAGATTATGGGGTACGCGGTGAACTCTGGAGTCATTCATTCAAACCCCTTAACAAACATCAAAGCCGTTTTCCAAAAGCCCGAAAAGCAACACATGAAGGCGATTGCTCCTCAAGAGCTCCCTGTGCTTATGAAAAGCATTGCTAATGCCAGCATAAAAAAAACCACTCGTTGTTTATTAGAATGGCAGTTGCACACTATGACCCGCCCAGCGGAAGCAAGCAATGCTCGTTGGGCAGAGTTAGATTTAGAACATGCAATATGGGTGATTCCTGCTGAACGGATGAAAAAGAGAAAAGAGCACCGTGTGCCTTTGACTCCTCAGATGATTTTGATATTGGAAACGATGAAACCTATTAGTGGACATCGGGAGTTCATCTTCCCTTCTGATAAAGACCCCAAAAAACCATGTCATAGCCAAACAGCTAATGCAGCATTAAAGCGTATGGGATTTGCTGGGCGCCTTGTTTCTCACGGTCTACGCTCTATCGCTAGCACAACGCTTAATGAGCAAGGGTTTGATTATGATGTTATTGAGGCTTGCCTTGCTCATGTTGATAAAAACCAGATACGCGGTGCATACAACCGTACGGACTATCTAGAACGTAGACGTAAAGTAATGTGCTGGTGGAGTGAGCATATTGAACAAAGTAGCCAAGGAAGTTATAGCGTCACTGGCACGGCTAATATCAAGCTTGCAGGGTAGATTCTTTTAACCTCACGACCACTTATCAGGCTTTGTCGGAGGGTTAAGGTTGAGGCTAAAACTGACACTTGTTAGCTTAGAGCGTTACCTGTCAATTTTTACGGTAAGGGGGCGCTGAGTTCGTCTTGCGCTGCGTTCTCTAGTTGTTTGTTCTTATCAGTTAATTCTAAAAGTTGATCTTTCAATTCTTCGATCTCATTTTCAAGTGAGCTAATCTTTTGCGCTTTTTCTTTGATGGTTGCTAGTGCTTTTTTTTGCTTATCTTTGTGCTCTTTTTCCTGTTTCTTTTTCTGAGTTTCTAGCTCTTGTGTAAGTAGCTTAGCTTGCTCCTTTACCACATCGTCAGAAAAGATGGTAGAAAGGAAGTCAACGTTAACGTGGCCAAAATGTTCGCCTTTCTTTAACTGCCTTTTGAGTTCTCTCTGGACTCTTTCAATACCCTCAGCATTCACTAGTAAATCTTCTATTACTTGGCTAAAACTAGATTTTTTTTGTCTTGCCAGTTTCTCCAGTTCTTTTCGTGCAGCGAGAGAGATAGAGTACGCCCCTTCAGAAACTTTCTTGGACGTACGGTTTTTTTCTCTTTTCTCCCACCGCTTCCATGCAGCCTTCATGTTCCGAAGAGCTTCGCGTGTATCCGCATTCTCTGGAAGCTCATAGGCTGCTTTTATAAACTCCCCTACTGGGTCTATGAACCCTTCGATGTCTGCCTTATTACTCCCCCAATTCTTTGCTTTTAGGTAAGTACAGATCCAACTTGCCTGCTCTGGATTTTTTGGGTCTATCCAATCCAGTCTTTTGATCATTTTGCTATTGGTCATGTGAATACCTAGTTTAGTTATTGAATGGAATACTGTTCAGTCATAAGTCGATTTTTTACGTAATTGGTCTTTCAAAAGTGGCCTAATGTGTTCAAGTTCTGGTTCTTCAAACAGAAACGTCGACGGTTATTCTTAGATATAGTCCACCAGCCATAGTCCTAGTAATTCATCCCTCACTGCGATCCAGTTTAACCGTTTTTCCATCTCAAGATTTCACTTCGGCTCTAACACTATGTACCGATGTTTACTCTGTATCTGAAACAAAGTAATCCTCTTAAGGACTAAATTCAAACTGAATCATAAATAAACATTCGAACATATTTGATTACACGGGTTTAAACTTATCAATAAACATGAAATAAAACACGTTACAATTTGTTATATATACCCTATATTACATCCTCAATCATCCATATTTACAGTGGTTAAAGTGAATGAAATCAGAAGAAATTTATTTACTATTATGTCTTATTAAAAAGTATGGACTTGACAGTGAATTTAGTAAGAAAATAATTGAGATATCAGAAGAATTTGGTGTGAGTACCAACACGGTTTCATCTCTATTTTCAGCCTTGAAAGCTAGCCAGTGCATCAAGATTAGAGAGCTGTACGCACTAAAAGGACGTGGCAAAAGCTGCTACGAGTTGACCGATAAAGTACTTCTCATTCATGATGATATCGGGATACTTCCAGAGGTTATGGCTACCCAAAATCCAGCGATAATACGGCTGTTAGAAAACGACCTCTCAAAGCTAATTAAGGGAACTCGGTCACCAATAAACGGCAGTGACGGCATCAAAAAACGCCAACCGTTCCGAGCATCTAATCGTTTATTTCTGACTTTGTTACTGCTGCATAGCAATGATCTAGGAGTCATCGAAGAGATAAGCTCCACGCAGATCCGTAAGATGATGGGCAACATCAGTGCGGAGCGTTTTAAATCTCAATTGAACACTCTCAAAAAACTAGGTTTGGTGAAGTGTCATATTGCAGGCATGACCGGGAAGGAGTTATTTGGACGTACGAAAGGAAGTTATTACTTAAACATTGACCATCCTTTTCTTAAAGACAGCTTTGAGAACGTAAGCTCGCTTCTTTTGGATTTCAACGATGTTACCTATAACTATAACGAAAGCACTGAGGTAACGTGTTTAATTGAGGCATATAGATATACACGGGATATTGACAGAAAGACAACTCACCGAGGCAAGCTTAAATATTATCAGTGGTCTAGGGTTATGGGAGAGAGCGGAGTTGGGGGCATAGTTGGTTTCCCTATCCAGTCTGTGATTCATTTTTTCCGCAACCCAATATTTCATGACCATTTGCACCAGTGGGTTTGTCAGGTGGCTTCTGAGCTCATGCTACACTCTTTCAATAGTATTGGTGACCTCCAAGTTAATCAATGTAGCGAAAGGCTTACTCAGTTGCTCTCCCTCTCGAAATCAGTTCCTCTTACCAAACAGCAGCAAGTAATAGATGCACTGCCACCACTTCAACGAACAAAACGACTTTTGGATGACTCACTCTTCTTAAACGATGTACTGAGCATTGATGATAAAGTGCAAGGTAGTTCCCTTTTATACTGGCAACACATCGTTTTAACCCGATTAATCTTAACGCTTGGGTTCAACATGGCTGAACGCTACAAAAAACTACTTAAGCTAAGTGGTCTGGGAGAGCAGCGCATCAATAAATGTGTTGTTATTCCTGTCGCAGTTTTTGAAGAGTTCTGTTTTCAGTACATACTCCAGTTCATACTTGAAAGTGGAAACCAGAAGAACACCAAACTACTGGTAGATAAAGATGAAGAAGTCACTTTGCTCATTGCAGATAGAGCCCAAGACGTTGAACCGAAGATAGCAATCCAAGATATAGAGCAAATCTTTGTCCCTAAGTCTGAGCCTCAACAGAGTTAAATAAAAAAAATACTCATCTCACCCCTATTGTATAGAGAGTGTCTTCATCAGCATGATGCTCTTACCTAGCAGGCATGACTGAAGAGATTCAGTTGTGTCTGCTGGATTAAGTGAGTAGAGAAGACTGGGTAGGATTTATAATGCTTAGAGGAGCATGTAATGCGACAACATTATAAATCTTTTTCTTTTCTTCTTTTTCTAAAGAACTACTCACCCAAGAAGAGTCCTCAAGACTCTGATACTAACCAATGTCAGTAACAATCAATTCAATACTATTCTGTCTAGACAGGACGATGTAACTTAGCTTCATTCATCATCTTTACTCAATGGATACACTCTCACTCTGTGGATAGGTTCGTTACTGTGTACGCTGATTACAGTGATTCAAGTAAAAGCAATGTGTTGGGCTCAATAGGCAGGCAACACCCAAGTGTAGGCTGTGGTGGTATAGCTTCTAATCTGAAATAAACTCAGTGGTTGTTCCTTATTGTATGAGACTACTTGATTCCCTATGGGGCTAGATATCTTGGCATCCAAGGAAGTCATTACTTTTACAACAACAAGATACAGAGGTCATGATGAGATTGATTCGAATGCGTGAAGTACTTGATAAAACAGGGTTGAGCAAGGCAACGTTATATCGTTTAATTGCTGCTGGTGAGTTTCCTGCGAGTATCCAACTATCTTCTCGTGCTGTCGGATGGGAGGAGTCGTTGGTGGATGAGTTCTTAATGAAAAAAGTTAGTCAGAGCAACTTCAAACGAGAGCAAGCTGAAATGAAGAAAAGTCCTCACTACGTTCCCCCAGAGAGAAGAGTTAGTCCCTACTTACGATACTAAGACAAAAAAAAGGAGCGTCATGCTCCTTTCTGATAATCAACAGACTACAAGCCTAAGGCTTTCGCTGTCTGTTTGTATTCTTGTTCGATTTGAGATTCCACTAGCTCTCGTCTTGCTTCAATAGGTGCTCTATCTGAGATGGCCTGTGCGCGTGATTCGAGCTGCTTCAGTTCATTCTGTTTCCAGTGATTGAGAGATTGTTGGATCTGCTCAGGTGTCAGGGTGGCTTTAATCGATTCGACACTGAGTGCATCAATAGCACTGGCAGCACTTACGTTCATTGAAAGGGTTAAAGCGGCTAGTGTGATAACTTTAGTAATGATTGATTTCATGATGATTCTCCAATTGAGATGTGTGTATTAATTAGGTAAAACTCAACGAAGTGACGACTGGTGGGGTAAACGCAAATGGTCGAAAAACAGGGTTTTCTTTAATAATATGCGTCTCAGATGAGGTTGTTTCGACTAGGCCATACTAAGGGGGCGGCCGTCCCCCTTAACACTGCTCGTCTTAGCTAAAGACGGTTGATGGCGCAGCCACTCATAAAGCACAGTTCTGCCTTGCACACTAACCTAATGGAGTTGATGTAAGATTAGTGCCCCATACTTTACTTTGATTGCGCTATGGCTCAATGGAACATGAAAGGGAGTAAGTGCCCTGTAGGTTCCATTGAATTTGTGAAACAGAAGTAAGGTATCACTGCTTGCGTCACTATCTGTCCGATGCAATCAACTGAGTGATATTGGTTGTTTGTAGAGCCGAACGCTGAGGCTCTGACTTGAGTTGATATTGTTGTAAGTGAAAATCTGACGGGTAATCAAAGTAGAAGGTCAGTACTTTCAGCTTAGCAATACAGGTTAAAGGAAGGTCGTCGTAATCGTTGAATGTGTTTTGGTAGACGAGATAAAGCTCACTTGTGGTGGTCGTAATACCAACAGGTGAAACTTGCTCTATCTGCTCACCGGATTTAAGGGTAAGCGTGATTTGCTTTTGATGAACCAGTGCCACTGAAATGGGTTCGAAAAACTCCCCTAGCAGGTCGGGTGCGTTTAGTTCATCTATCGCAGCATGTGCTTTGCTTGTGTCTCCTTGTGGTGGTTTCATTCCTGTGTAGGAGCGTGGCTGAGCTCGTAACAGGCTGAATGTAAAATCAATGGCGTACTCTAAGGATGATGGAAGTTGCTGACTAAGGGTTGCTTTAGCAAGCTGTAGTAAGACAAGATCCCTAGCGCTTAAGGTTGGTTGGCTGTACATTCCGCGACTGTAACCGAAAGGTTTACTTCGAGTGTCTTTGTCGACATCAAAATAATCGACAATGACATCAAGATTACGCTGTACGCTTCTGATGCCTCGGTACATTCCTGCATCGGCTAACTCAGCCTGAAGCTGCTTAGCCGTCACCTTTCGACCTTGTGGTATGCGTCGATACAACTCAAACACCAATGATAATTGCTCTGTGGTACTGGCTTTATCCCTTGTTGTCATTGTTAGGTCACTGCTGGTGGCTGATTGATAGAATGGCAATCATCCTAGCGATGGGTACGTCACTATCTGGCCGATAGCGTCTTTAGCTCATCGATATTTTAATCTCGTCATAGGCTCCCATTTGTAAGTAAGCGAGAAAGTTACCTTCCCAGAGAGAGTAGAACTCCACAATGGCTTGGTTGTGACAGCTTTGCCATCCCATAGGGGCAATGAGCGCTTGTCCGTTAGCGACATCAAAATCGACATTACGCTCAAGTTCTGGGTAGATGTTGCCTTGGTAAGCGAAGTCAGTGAGATATTGGATTTGATACTGACTCTCATCTTCTTTCAGTAACATGATTTCGACAGGATGATACCCTCCCGCTTCAGCACTGTAAGTGGTATCTCGAAAGTTAATGGTGAGGCTTTCACCGTCCTTCTTGGTTGGGTTCTGTTTCCAGAATGTCTCCATCTTGCTTTTCAACAAACTCTTAAGCTTCTGAGAGACTGGTGAGTATGGCGCTGTGATTGTTAATGTTTGAGATTTCATAGGTTTTCCTTTCAATCGTTTTGGTCAGGTCAATGATATGTACCTGAGTTTGATTTGAATCGAATGTGGTGGGGGATGCTTGAAGTGACAACGACTAGAATTGACTGACGACCGTTAACGTCTGTGTATCGAACTGTGATGCCTTTAGGTGATTGGTGAACGCCTTAAGCCAGCTAATGAAGAGCGACTGCACCTCAGGCCGATTGAGCTCACATCGTTGGATGTCAGGTTGGTAGAACCATTGATGCTTGAAGTTGAAATACAAAGCCACATCAACACTCTCAGCTTCTGGTGTCGGGTAATCAAAAGAAGCGATGAATCGCACTTCCCAAGGCTCATTAGTGTTAGCTCGTTCAAGCTGTACCTCAATCGGTTGTATCCCGCTTCGGTTGCGATAGAAGCTTGCGACCTTGAGATTAAGCGCCACTCGTTTTGTTTCGGTGGGGATGTCATATTGCTCAATCAATAGCTCGACAAGCTGGTGGAACAAGTCGAGTTTGAAATTACGTTTGATACTACGATTCATAGCCAACCTCTCTCAGCAAAAGAGACACAATCACTGCCCACCACAATGTGGTCGAGTACTCGCACATCAACCAGTGCTAAAGCATCCTTTAAACGCTCTGTAATGCGTCTATCAGCTTGTGATGGGTTGGAGTCACCCGATGGATGGTTATGAGCAAAAATCACTGCTGAGGCGTTTCTCTCAAGTACCAGCTTCACCACTTCTCGTGGATACACTGAAGCACTGTCCACCGTGCCAAAGAACAACTCATTGAATTCAATCAACTGATGTTGGTTGTTGAGTAACATTACCCCAAAGACTTCTCTCTCATATTCTCCTAGCTTGCAGCGTAGAAAGGCTTTCGTGTCATTCGGACGTGTAAAGGCATCCCCGCTGACCAATCGACTCTCTAAGATCTCGACGGCTTTCTCTAATATCTGGTGCTCCGTAACGGGAGCGCTGAAAGTATATAGCGTTTCCATATCTTCTCCTTGTATCAATAAATGCAGTGCTCAAGGGAATGATATAGATGTGAATAATTCTTCAATCGAATCCAAATCCACTATGAGACCGACTGAGACTTGTTGAGATAAAAAATACAGACCTGCGTCTTTGTTTGAGTGATACCAACAAAGGCAATAAACATGAACCCAAACCATTCAAACACTGAACACCCGAATCGCTTGATAAGACTTAAAGAAGTGATTCATATCAGCGGTCTTTCCAGAGCGTCGATATACAGCTTTATGGAGGAAAATACTTTTCCTCAATCCGTGTCCCTAGGCGCAAGAGCCATTGGTTGGCGATATCAAGATATCCAAAATTGGATACTAGAAAAGATACAAGAGCGAGATGAGAAGTTAATCAAGCAGGCTGAGTTGAAAGCAAAGCAGGAGAAACGTTATGGTCGATAATACGATTGAGAATGAATGTTTCCGTGAGTACCAAATCGATACGGTGGATGGGGGGCTTTCGCTGCCACTGATAGAAAAACTCTATTTTGCTTATCGAAGTGTCTTAAGTCGTTTTGGTCACAGTTATGTATTTCGGTTTCGGCTAGGCATACCCAGAAAGTACAACCATCAAGCCAAGACGTTATTTAATCAGTGGTTTTATCGATTCTGCCATTACAGACAGAAGGATAAGATTAGCGTGATATGGAAAAAGGAAATATCTGACACTGGCGCAATCAGCTACCGCTTCACGATGTTTTTAGATGCAGCTTCCTACCAACCGATGGCAAATGAATACCAAATCAGAAAAAAACTGACGAAAGACATTACGCGAACGTGGGCAACGACCACACAGACAAGCCAATACGACATCAGTGAACTTTGCTCCTTTCTTACTCAACCCCTGATTGAACTCAATAAAGACCATGAGGATTTTGACCACCAACACCGCTGCTTGTTCTTCGTACTAAGCAGACAAGCCAAACTCAGCACAAATCATGATATTGACGTTCAAAGCACGATAGGTTCATTTGTCAGTAAATCTAAAAAGAAAGGAAGGCAGCCGAGAAAGCCGAGAGAAAAAAGGTCAAAGAAAAGACAACCATAATCCGCGAGGCCACCAGCACAAGTATGATTGATGTTACGGGCTGGAAGGTAAACCAATAACGGGATGTCCTATATCTACAGGCTGATATTAGGTTAGGGAAATTTTTACACTTCAACTCTATCTCATGAGTGATAACCATAGAGGAAGAATTTCATGAGATTAGTTCGTTTAAAAGAAGTGATAGAAAGAGTGCAGTTAAGTAAGTCGACCATCTACAAAATGATGGCTAACGGGGAGTTCCCACGCAATGTCTCGCTTGGAGAGCGAGCCTCAGCATGGGTTGAGCATGAGTTGGATGAATGGATTGAGAGCAGATAGTAGCAATGACATGAGCCAGCAGCGAATGCTGCTGGCTTTATGCCCTTTTAGAGAAGGGGTTTGAGTCGGAGGCGTCTTGTTTCATTGGGCTAGAATAAAGTTATCTAAGTTGCTTCGGGATAAGAGCCCTTTAGTGCGACTACTCAAAAAAGTTTCTGCCCCAAAAATTGGTTTCGCCAAAAAGTCTACATTCAAATGCGAGTGGATTTTGACCAAATAGAACTAATCTGACACCCAAAGCTCACAAAGAACAAAAAAATGGGGGGCAGAGTGCAGTTCTTAGCTCAAATGAATTTGCTAATTTTTGCCCAGTCAATCGCTTTGAAAGCGTCACAAACTTACAAGGCGTTATGGAAGTAATATCGCCTTGATCAAGTGTCTAAAAACTTCGCTAAGAGCGTTTGAGGGCTGTTTCTGATAGCAAACTCGCGCATTTACCATAATAGGAATAATGACTACAGGACATGTAGGCGCAAAGTTGTAAT
>NZ_JBFRKT010000022.1:116749-195606 GCF_041469545.1 Vibrio sp. 10N.286.49.C3 | reverse complement strand
GAATTACGCAACAAAGCCCATAATTCCAAATGCTCTTCCAATCTTGATTCGCAACACATGGCACAGATGTGTTGCATATAGACTTCCTATAAAGCCGTTGGGAAGAAGGAGTTTATATTAAAATCAGGAACGAAAAATGAACCAACAACGTCAACTAAGCTGGAAAATAGCAGCTATTCTAGGTACATCTTTTGGCTTTAATGCACACGCTGCAGAAATGGTCAGAGTCGATAATGATGCATTACTACAACAAAGCCTCGTCGCTCAGTCGAAGAGTGTTGCTCCACTTGAATTAGGTTTTTCTGAAGTTAAACGGGTGGTATTGCCAAATGGAAAAACGAAAGTCCGCTACCAACAAACTCACTTAGGTTTACCCGTCTTTGATACTTCGGTCGTGGCCACCCTTTCCAAGAACCAACCCACTCAGGTGTTCGGTTCAATGGCACAAGGGATCAGCGGTGACCTATCCAGCATCGCGCCAAAGCTGAATCAAGAACAAGCGATTGAAGCCGCACTCTCCGCTCACCGCACGTTTACCGTCGGCAAAAAGTCCATTGAAAATAAAAACGCGAAACTGATGGTGAGATTGGATGAGAACCAAACCGCTCAAGTGGTGTATCTGGTCGATTTCTTTATCGCGTCCTCAATGCCAGAGCGCCCTTTCTACTTTATTGATGCCACGACTGGCGATGTACTCCAAAAATGGAATGGACTAAACCACGCTAAAGCATTGGGTACTGGCCCCGGTGGTAATATAAAAACCACTCGATATGAATATGGTAGTGACTTCCCTAGCTTTCCCATCGACAAAGCAGGCACGACTTGTACGTTAGAAAATGAATCAGTTAAGACCGTCGATTTGAGGAACGGAACGTCTGGCAGCGCAGCCTACAGCTACAACTGTGCCGACGGAACTAACTACACCGATCATAAATACATTAACGGGGCTTACTCGCCTCTTAACGATGCGCACTACTTCGGTAATGTCGTATTCGATATGTATAAAGAGTGGATGAACACATCACCTTTAACTTTCCAGCTGACAATGCGAGTTCATTACAGCACCGATTATGAAAATGCTTTCTGGAATGGTACATCCATGACTTTTGGAGATGGCAAAAATACCTTTTACCCATTGGTCGATATCAACGTGAGTGCTCACGAAGTCAGCCACGGGTTCACAGAGCAAAACTCCGGTCTTGTGTACCGAAATATGTCGGGTGGTATGAATGAAGCCTTCTCAGACATTGCAGGCGAAGCGGCTGAATACTACTTGCGTGGCAATGTGGATTGGGTGGTTGGTAGCGATATATTCAAGTCTGAAGGTGGCTTGCGTTACTTTGATCAACCCTCAAAAGATGGCCGCTCGATTGATCATGCCTCTCAATACTATGACGGTTTGAACGTTCACTTATCTAGCGGTGTTTATAACCGCGCCTTTTACCTTTTAGCGAACAAATCGGGTTGGAATGTACGTAAGGGCTTTGAAATATTCACGGTCGCAAACCAACTATATTGGACAGCAAACAGTACCTTTGATGCCGGTGCGTGTGGCGTAGCGAAAGCCGCAGCCGACATGGGCTATGTGGTTGCCGATGTTGAAGATGCTTTTAATACCGTAGGCGTGAATGCGAGTTGTGGTGTCACGCCTCCAACTGGCAATGTACTGACGAAAGGCACACCGATTGCGAAACTAAGCGGGAATCAATCTTCAGAGAGCTTCTACACGTTCACTGTTGATTCTGCATCCAGCGTGACGGTTTCAATGTCTGGTGGTTCAGGTGATGCCGACCTTTATGTAAAATCGGGAAGCAAGCCAACAACATCGAGTTACGATTGTCGCCCTTATCGCGCTGGAAACAATGAGCAGTGCAGTGTGAGCGCGCAACCGGGCGTAACCTACCATGTGTTACTGCGTGGATACTCGAACTACTCTGGCCTAACGTTGCGTTTAGATTGAGTTAGAGCGAGCCTCTCAAACAAGTTGTAAATCGAGAACTAGCGGTTAACCGCGAAATAAAAACCTACTCACTTTGAGTAGGTTTTTTTATGACACACCGTAGTAGCTAATAATATTGTAAGTTATTTACTGATACGTTTATTAATTTATAAATATCAAGGTTACTTAGGCATTGTTTTATAAAAACAGTTTAAATTGAGATCCTGTGCTGCACAACGAAACAAAAATAACTGACTAACTTTTGAACACATTCACGTTACTGATAGGTTAATCCTTATAGGGCAAATGCTCTATTAATGATAAAAACTAAAATAAGGATTATTTATGAGACCATCTTTTCCTATCAGTATGGTGCTTGCAACGACAGTGGTTGGCTTCCAGTCTTTTGCGCAAAATATTGAGACAACTGATTCATTAGGTATTGCAGAAAGTAGCGCAGCGCAAAAGCAATCTCTGGCGTTGCAAATCAGCGAGCGTTATTCCGATCTTGAGCTTTCATTGAAGGCTCAGATCTCAGAAAAGAACTTATCCGCGCCTGTAGATAAATTGAGCTCTACTCAGCCCTACTCTGCATTTTCAAGCCGGATGCAGAAAGCGGATCTTGGTTATCGCAAGATGAAAGGGATCAACGACTTCAGCGACTCTGTGTTAGAGATTCGCATGGCTGATGAAGCGATGATCGAAGCTTGGAAGAACGGTGAAAGCCCGCTGTTTGCATTTGAACCATCAGGCGACGATTCGAATTGGCAATACATTGAAGCGTATGACGTGTACGGACAAGTTCATCAATTAGATGTGTACCAAATGCCAGACGTCCCAGTGTTTGTGGTTGATAGTAACGGTGCTGAAGAGCTCAAAGCAGGCTTAATGGCAATGCAGGCAGAGATGCAAAAGCTGGGTACTACAACGCAAATCAATGCCGTTAGCGATACCAATGCCGACGAGAGTAAACCTCAAAAACCGTCTTTGATGAACAGGGCACGTCGCTCGATGGCCTTGTCGGAACCTGAGCCGTTGAATACCACACAATTAACCAAAATCCGCTTGGCTGTTGATCAAGAACCTTGGATCTCTGGTAAAGCGGAAATCTACGCTATCGTGACGGGTGTCGATTCAAGTCGTTTAGAGCCCCAAATCGACCTCGTTGAGATGCCTTATCTGGACTACGACAAACAGACGTACTACCCGAACCAGACCGTCATCTTCTGGCCTCGCTACCGTTGGGGCGCTGCAGACATGATCTTAATGGAACACGATGATGGAACAGATTATAAAGCACTAGCAAAACTCTTGGTTCAAGCCGCAGAAGAGATACTGAAGATGATTCCTGATCCAGAAGTTCAAGGTTATGCGATCATCCCTCAGATCACAGGCAAGATTATCGATGTGATTCCTGATGGTGTATTAGTGAATGATGATGACTTCGTGGATGTGTACTACACCTTAATGCAGAACACACCTTATGTAGACCGTCCGGGCGCAGGCGGAAATGCTGTCGCATCGTTTGCACCAGTCACGATTTCACCAACAGAGTAAGTCGTTTCTTATTCAGTTAGGGCTTAAACGCTAGGCCCTAACTCTTCATTATCGAAGGTAAGTCAAACACAAGAAACCTACTCAGAACCTAATTACAGGGAGTAATCAAACACAATGATGTCTTCTAAAAGCGGACGAAACACATCTTTCAGCGCATCATGCTCAGGGTGCGGAAGGTAATTCTGGCGGCCTTCTTCATCGGCGAACGTCATTAACACCGAGTGGGTATAACCTTGATTCTTGTTTTCAGGGCTGTCATTTAATCCCCATTCTACTGAAGTGACCCCTTCAACCTTGTTTGGCATCGCTTCAAACAGCATCTTTAGTTTTTGAACCTCTGAAGCTTCAGCGTTTTCTTTAAACTTAATCAGTAGAATATGACGAATCATTCCCGTTTCTTTTTGAGTCATTCCTTGTCCTTTCGAGTCGTTCGCTTACTGGTTTGTAATGCTTAACCAACACCCAATAGCGATCTAAATTAGAGAACAACAAAATGCCACACGTTACACAACATGCCAAGGCTAGATCGCTAGAGTTTATAAAATAATCAACAACCCAATAACGAAAAATGCTGCACCCAAGGGCGCAGCATTTCTCATGACAATGGTAAGCACATCTTTAACGTTAATCACGACGACCTGTAAGCTGGATCGTTTGGTCTTGATCTACGTTCTTTTGGAATTGGATTCCGCCGTTAGACGCTTCATTTCTTCCTTCCAGTGTTAAGTCAGATTCAACACGCTCAGCCTTTACTTGATTACCTTCGCTTCTTGTCATGTCGATAGTCCCTGTATACGTACCGTCGGCAGCAAAAGCCGTGTTCATTGAAAGAGCCATTAAGCCTAGTGCGATTAACTTTTTCATACATCACCTCATATTTTTTTTAATTATTTGTTCGTTTGGTATCAGTGTTTCTTTGTTGAGGTAACTTTAGCGCTTGAGTGAAAGCCATTCGAGGAAAAGCAAGATTTACCAAATGGAAAATCAAGGGATTAGCGAAGTTCTGACGCGGTGCTGTCTTATCTGTTTTGTACTACCACTATGATATTAGAGTCACATAATTTCTGTATGCCTACCGCACCGAAATTACTGCCTATAAAAGGATTCATTTGGAGAGCCTGTGGACATCAATCTAGACATTCAAAATATCCTCGTCATCAAGCGTATGTATGAACTTCGCAATGTTGGACTGGTTGCGGAGTCGCTAGGAAAAACCTCTGGGGCGATCAGCAAGAACCTCTCGAAGTCAAAGTTGCAGCTCGACGATCCACTGTTCATTCAAACCAAACACGGGTTTGAACCCACAACTTTTGTTGAAACCAACATCGAAAATTTTGAGCAGATCTTGAGCAGCGTTGAAGCCATTAAACACCAAGTATTTTCGCCAGAAACTTACCAAGGTGATATCAAAATCTACGCGAATACCCTGTTCTGGGAGCGCTTTGGCTCGAAGCTCTACTTTGCTCTGAGTAAAGAAGCCCCGCATGCTCACTACTCATTCGTTCGATGGGGAAGCAATGTGAGGAACAGGCTCATCGACGGTGAGGAATCCATTGCAGTTCATTACTTTGATGAAACCTTGCCACAGTCAATTTCTCAAATGGAATTCGGCAAAGGAAAAGTGGTGTTCTTCGTGAGAGAGGATCATCCAGCGAAAGATTTTGAGTCGCTCGCCAACTACCCAATCATTCTATTTAAAACCCCGGGATGGAATGACAATAAATACCCGATCCTTGATCGCCTTAGAAATATCGGATTTCACGTCAACCCAAGAGTGGAAGTCGACCACCCTGCGATGATTCACGATGTTGTGTTCAAATCCGACTATTTTGGTATCACCCTCAATGGCAGCGTACCAGAAGGCTGTCGTAGTATTGATTTGCCCGAAAAACTGACGATCGATGTGGGTTATGTGATGAGCTGCCGTCGTTCACAGAAAGACGCGCCTTTGAATCAATGGCTATTCCAAATGCTAAAGTCTACGCTGAAAAACAAGCAAGCATAGTTCAACATCTAAAGGCCTAAATGATTAACGGGTTAAGTGCTTATAAAGCTTAAAGGCTTCATTGCTTAGCTGCTTAACGACATAACTCCCCTATCATCCAAAAAAGAAAAGGCTCCCGAGGGAACCTTTGATTAGGGTTCTAGTGACTATTCGCTTATGTTTTTATTTTAAAATGCTTCTTCGAGCGTTTGTTCGTTCTTTTTTTCTGTTTGTTTCTCGCTGGTCTCTACCTCTTTCAAGCGCGCAGTGAAATGTCTTAACACCGGCGGTTCATAGGTAAAGTCGAGCCCTTTCACTTTGCTCGCGTTCTCTTTCACTTTTTCGAATGCTTCGATGATGAAGTCCATGTGAGTTTGTGTGTAGGTCGCGCGAGGAATGGTAAGGCGCAATAACTCTGCTGGGCATGGATGTTGCTCGCCCGTGGCAGGATCGCGACCTTGCAGCAAGGAACCAATCTCAACCGCTCTGATACCCGCGACTTTATAGAGTTCACACGCCAAAGCATGTGCTGGGAACTGACCTGCTGGAATGTGTGGAAGTAGTTTACCCGCATCCACAAACGCAGCGTGACCGCCTGCTTGCTGGCACACGATGCCCATCGCTTCTAAGCCATCAACTAAGTATTGAACCTGACCAATACGGTACTCTAACCAATCTTGGCGCATGCCGTCATAAAGGCCAACTGCCAAACGCTCCATCGCGCCACCTTCTAAGCCGCCATAGGTTGGAAAGCCTTCTTGCACCACACACAAAGTTCGACACTCTGTGTACACATCCATGAAAGAGTCATCTTTAAAGCACAACAAGCCGCCCATTTGTACCATGGCATCTTTCTTAGCAGACATGGCTAAGCCATCCGCGTATTTGTAGGATTCACGCGTGATCTGTTCTATTGTCCAATCTTGATAACCCGCTTCTCGTTGTTGAATGAAGTAGGCATTTTCAGCGTAACGTGCAGAATCCATGATCACAGGGATGTCGTACTTCTGAGCCACTTGATACACGGCTTTTAGATTGGCGATAGACACTGGCTGTCCACCTGCAGAGTTACAAGTAATGGTGCTCACAATGTAAGGAACATTGGCCGCGCCCGCTTCTAAGATCGCTTCTTCCAGCTTCGCCACATCGAAGTTGCCTTTGAAGTCCGCATTCACTGAGGTATCGAACGCTTCTTTGGTATAAACGTTCTTCGCCACACAGCAATTCACTTGGGTGTGACCTTGTGTTGTATCGAAGAAGTAGTTCGACAGGGCGACCATTTTGCTGCGATCGAGCCCTTTCTCCATTTCACGCTTCTTGATAAGAACAGGAATGTAGATCTGCTCTGCGCCGCGCCCTTGGTGTGTTGGAATCGTCAACTCGTAACCGAAGATATCCTTAACCGCGTTCGACAATGCGTAGTAACTGCGGCTACCACTGTAAGCTTCATCACCCATTAACATCGCGGCTTGCATACGCTGAGTAATAGATCCGGTTCCGCTGTCTGTCAGTAAGTCGATAAACACATCATCACTATCCAGTAAGAATGGGTTCATGCCCGCTTCAACAATGGCTTGCTCACGATATGCAGAGGTTGTTCTTTTTACTGGCTCTACAACACGAATACGAAACGGTTCTGGTAGATGTTTGAAGTTTTCCATAATAGTACCTTTCTATACATTCCGATCAGGTCGAAATATATTTCTTTAGATGTCACGAATCCTCACCATTAATTTAATAGCTCCGCATAAAGATAGACGGAAAATTAACAGTGAAAATAAACAAGTTAAATAATGAGTTATTAATCGAACCTAAACAGAGGCTGAGATAATTAGCGCGAACGACAAAAAAACGAATATTCTGCACGAAATAATAAGTGCGACATTCATGCGTTCAAAGGTTATCAAAGCTGCTGATAGGTAAACAAAGCACGCTGCTTTGCTGGCGCGTGACGCCTAGAGGGTACTACTCTGAAGAAAGGCGGAACGAGAGCTGGTGATCTAAAGTATACCAAGCTAACAAGGTTAGCCATGTTGTTGATTGCCATTTCAGATACATGTTCACAATATATCCCTACGTTGAAATCAAGATGATCCGAAATTTAAATATAGTGCAATTGTTTTATAAATACAGCTTAGAAAAGTATAAATGTGATCAATATTTAGAATGATGATTAAATACGATAGCATGTTATATAAACTGTGAATCACAGCCGTTTATATACTATTAAACTAGTTCAGCGAGTTACTTAATAATATCAAATCTCTTTTAAACTCAATGCTTCCTCGAATAAGGGGCGAAGATGGCTGTTTTCTAAAAAGCTATCTTCTAGGAATCTACTGAGCTAAAAAGATAAGCTCTGATGAGGCTCAAACCTCACCAGAACCGTATTCGCAGTGAATAACTTACTTCTTCTTCACGACTTGCTTGATGGCCATTTCAGCCAGTTTTGGCGTCGCTGCTTTCAATGCACTGGGGGCAACCTTCTTACCCGCCTTGACCGCTTTATTCAGTTGGCCTTTAACCGACGTCCCTCTTTTCATGGCTTCTAAACGTTGGCGATTTCTCTGAACGTTATTTGCGTCAGCGATACGCTCGATCAACGTCTGCCTTAAAGTATCTAAACCAAACTGTACCTTTTCTGGCGCAATCGCCAGCGGTAACACGATATCGGTTTGCAGCAATATATGATTGTATTCGAGCGCTTGAGCAATGATCTTCGCTTTGGTCGATGTTGGATTCTCTAAGTCATACGGCGGTTGCCAATCGTCTACAGGCTTTAATCGGTCTACCTGATTCACAACCGACACCACAATCGGCTTCTTGCGTGAGATGTTCTTAGGATCGTCATAGAAAGCATCAAATCTATCTTTCAATTGCTTATCCAAATCACGCGCAGATTGATTGGCTTTAAGCACCCATAGCACCACATCGGCTTGGGTCATCTCTTTCAGCATTAAGGCTTCGGTTTTAGGATTGCCATCAAGCCCCTGAAGATCAACAACGCGAACATCATTGTCGTCGACAAACGCGTTGTAAACCGTTGAAGTGTCGGTTGATGGCAGCACATCCACTTCTGCAACCAACTCTTGCTTAAGCGCATTGATAAGCGAAGATTTACCAGAACTGGTTTGCCCCACCAACACGATTCGCACGGGTTCTAATTCAGGAGCAAAGCGTTGTTCGTCGAGTTCAGACACATCGGACGCTTTAAGTGCTTCATCTTCAATGCTGAAACGTCCGCTATAGAGGTCAATCGCGACCGCCGCGACTTCATCTAATAAGGCTTGTTTGGCGGCGTATTGCATGTCATCAACCACACCTCTTGTCATTGAAGATGTCGCTTGCTCTCTACCTAAATCAGAAACAACTTTTAACGGGTTCAAATAGAGGTTTTTGAGGTGATTCCCCCAAATGGCGGCCTTAACGATCTTCTGCCCTAGCTCGCCATATTTATCATAGGCTTCGTAGCCCGCCTTAATGTAAGAAACCTTGAGATACTCAATGCCCGGTATATGCTCTCGCACTACCAGTTTGTAGCGTCGGCTTACCTCTTCGAACAGCTTTAGCCCTTCAGGAATCGAGAAATCGAGCGATTTCTTATCAAACTTTTTCGCCACAAACTCAAGTACTTCTAAACCAGTTTGGTCGAGATTTCCCCACTCTATCTCAGCCATTAACTGCTGACGTACATAGTGTTTTGAATCATTCCAAATCGACAGTTCTGCTTGAGACCACTCCTCAGACGCTTTGACCATCGCATCATTTACTAACGCACCATTGACTAACGTATCATCGATGTCAGCGCTCTTAGGTGATGATTCGGTTTCACCCTCGCTCGCTAGATTTGCAGATGTATCGCTATAAGTTGGTTCGCGAGAAGAGCGGCTAGAGATGAATAAAGGAATGGTGAACACCAAGGTACTCACCGCAATGGCAATCGACATTTCCAACAGATAACCGTATTTGACCGCCAAGAAGACACCAAAGCCCATCATGATAATGCTTGGGAAGATCGCCGAAATCAGGGCTATACCCCAACGCCCACTGGATAGCACGGCAAGTAATCGAAACAGGTTTCTAATTTTCTTCATAACCCGACGCCGCCTTACCTTTTTTCAGGGATTCTTTGTAGATCTTCTGCATCTCTTGTTCAGACACTTCTTCACCTTTGTTCTTATGATAGAAGTAAAAACAAGCCGCGCGACCTAAACCATAAGAGGTGCCGAAACTCATTGCCGCTGCTGCAACCGCGCCGACCGTTTGACCATAAACCGGAATCAACTTTATCAGTTGTCGAGTGCCCAATTTCATTCCGTATTGCAACGCAAAGCTACTTCCCAAAGTGCCTATCAATTCACTGAAGACTCTCTTGTTCCATTCGACACCATATTGATTCGCCAAACTATGTAGCATTTTCGCTTGAATCGCAGGTACCGACACCAAACCGACACCCGGAATCAGGTCGCTCGCTGCCGCACTTCCTGCATACCAAAGCACTTCGTTTTCAACTTGATCAAAGTTGGCTTCTTCTTGCGTGGAATGCTCTTTGTCTTGCACCATCATTCCAATAACAGGAAGAATACTGGTCAGCTTTTCTAACAAGATGTCATAGTTGTAAATTGAGCCACTGTTATTGCTCGAGTCATCCGTTTCAAAATCCACCGCGACGGATTCAAACTCTTTACCCCAAGCCTTCTCTACTTGGTTGGTGTTGAACTGAACCTGCCTTGCTCGATCTGTTTCACTGGAAGACAACACTGCAGTATGAACAAGCAGCAAGTGTTTAATTTTCTTCTGTTTATTAATCTGCTTTAGAGCCGCAAGCACTGAGGATTGTTCAGGTTCGTCGGCTTTCATTACAACGACTAACGCATTACCTGCCTGACCAATCTCTTCCAGATCCTCTTTCGCATCATAATTCGCTTCGCTTAGTCCTCTGGTATCGAGAAAGCGCATCACCGGTTTGTCTTGTGGGAATTCATAAGACATCGCCGTCATGGTACAAGGCGCAAAACCATTGCCAACTTCAACAGAAGAGTCGCCAGTCACCGCCTGAATAAACGATGACTTACCTGCCCCCGTTTTCCCCAACAGCCACAAGGTCGGCAGATGCTGACGCTGGTATTCATGGGCCTGAGTCAAGTCTGGGTTCTTGCTCGGATTAATGAAGTCTTTTATTTGATCAAACATGTTTAGAGTAACGCTCACTTGATGTTGAGATTCGAGTTGATGACAAAGCAATACTGACTTATATAATCACAAATCATATTAAACTTATGTTTGTTCAGTCGCACAGGTTTACAATGCCTAAACGCTTGTTTTTATTTGCGCGCTCATTTTTATAGACGCTTTTTTATACGTGCGGGTATCATCGTATTGATTCACGCATCGAACAGACATAAGCAAACATCGACAAACACAGAGAAGTAAAAGGTAAGTATGGAACAAATTTATTTAGCTGGCGGTTGCTTATGGGGCGTACAGGAATTTATTAAGTACGTTCCTGGTGTTATCAGCACAGAAGCAGGCCGTGCCAATGGAAGCGCCCAGCTAACAGAAAACGGGGCGACGCAATGCAATGGCACACAAAGCGATTACGATGGCTATGCAGAGTGCGTACAAATTGAATTTGATCCAAGCGTCACGTCTGTAATGATTTTGATGAAACACTTGTTTGAGATTATCGACCCTTACAGCGTCAATAAACAAGGTGTCGATGTGGGAGAGAAGTACCGCACAGGCGTATACAGCACTAATGCAGAACACTTAACCGAAGCTGAGCACTATATTGCTTCAAGAGATGATGCCGACCGTATCGCACTCGAGATATTGCCGTTAACTCACTATGTCGCGAGTGATGATATCCACCAGCATCACCTAAGCCAGTTCCCTGAAGATCACCACTTGTGCAATATCCCTTGGGATCTGCTGCATAAGTACAAATCCTAGACTTAAACGTTACGCCTTGAGCCTAGAAACAGAACACTAAAAAGCCCCAATAAGCATTTACCTATTGGGGCTTTTTAAATTATTTCAGTATGAGCTAAAGCCAGAAAGCTTATTGAGTGATTTTCAAAAGCTCTCCGTACATATCACATTAAACTTTGGCAGGTCAAACGAACGGCTACCGCAATCGGTAGCCGCTGTAAAAAGTTATAGTTTTTGATTTAAAAGGAATTAGCCTTCGGCTGGCGTCACTTCGTCTTGTTGCTCGACTTTGTCATCGACTGCTTTAACAAGTAACAGGCCGACAGAGAACACAATCAAACCACACAGAACGAATACCATGCGTCCCCACATAGGGTTTGGCAGTACGAACATAGTCATTACGCCCACACCCGCTACCGCGATAAGTGAACCCAACATACGACGTTGCTTGTTATCCAGTTTCTTCTGTTCATTACTTTCAGCTACTAACGGTGTTGCTAGGTTATTGAAGAACTTGTCGACATCTTTCTCACGGTGTTCCGGTAATGGCTTATAGAACAGTGTTGAAAGAACGAAGAAGCCAGCAGTAAATACGATGTGACCGATAAGGCCGATAGCCACTTTTAGGTCAGCCCACTCACGGCCAGTTAGTTCGTTTAGACCGAACCAGTTTTGAATCATGTCCGCTGTGATAACGAAACCAACGAAGTACGAAACCACACCACCGACTACTAGCGTACCCCAACCTGCCCAATCCGGTGTTTTACGGATGAAAAAGCCACAGAATGCTGGAATTGTCATAGGGAAGCCGATCAATGCGCCCACGTACATCATGGTGTCGAAAAGGCTCAGACCTTTAAGAGAGTTGATGAACAGAGCAACCAAGATGATCGCGATACCGAAGAAAGTAGACGTTAGCTTAGAAACAACCATTAGCTCTTTCTCTGTCGCTTTAGGACGAAGAATCGGCTCGTAGAAGTTCTTAACAAAAATACCTGAGTTACGGTTTAGACCAGAGTCCATTGAAGACATAGTCGCAGCAAACATCGCGGCAATCAGAAGGCCAACCATACCAACCGGCATGTACTCTTGAACAAAGTAAAGGTAAGCGAAGTCAGCGGCTTTGCTGCCAGCTTCTGGGTAAGCAGCGGCTAAATCAACACCTTGACCTGCCATGAACCATGAAGGCATGAACCAAATGATTGGACCAAGCGTCATTAGTACACAAGCAAGCAGTGCTGCTTTACGTGCGTTGTTTGAGTCTTTCGCTGCAAGGTAACGGTAAGAGTTCAGCATGTTATTGGTGATACTGAACTGCTTCAAGAAGATGAACACCGCCCAAATGCTGAAAATGCTTAGGTAGTTAAGGTTATCACCCGTGATAAATGAATCGGTTGGGAAATCATTGATGATTTGCGTGACACCGCCACCGTGGTAGACCGCTACTACAGCACACGTTACGGTCACTGCCATAATGATAACCATCTGCATAAAGTCAGATGCGATTACCGCCCAAGAGCCGCCCGTTACTGACATCACCAATACAACCAGACCCGTTAGGACAATCGTCGTTGTCATGTCAAAGCCGAAGATACCCGATGCGATGATCGCAAGGCCGTTCAACCAGATACCAGCAGAGATAACGCTGTTTGGCATGCCAGACCAAGTAAATACTTGCTCATTCACCTTACCAAAACGCATACGAATCGCTTCAATTACCGTCACAACGCGCAGTTGGCGGAACTTCGGAGCGAAGTAAAGGTAGTTCATTAGGTAACCGAATGCGTTCGCGATGAAGATAATCGCTACGGCAAAACCATCGGTAAAAGCTTTACCTGCTGCACCAGTAAATGTCCAAGCACTGAACTGGGTCATAAATGCGGTTGCACCTACCATCCACCACAGCATATTACCTCCCCCACGGAAGTAATCACTTGTCGTACTTGTAAACGTTCGGAACATCCACCCTATCGCAATTAAGAATAGGAAGTAGATGCCAACTATCAGGGTATTGAGTTCCATCTTGAGACCTTTTTATTTATGTTTTTTTGTTAAGGTCACTATAGATAGATGGTAACTATATTTGTACTACAATAATTTAAATGCGTGACAGTGATCTTACAGTACAGCACTCAAATAATCATACAAGTGATCGAGTTCAAATTTGCAACAACAGTCAACACGATGCATCAAACTTACACATCCCAAACGTTAATTTTCAGTTCAAACATCAAAGACAAGAACCATAAAACACTAAGATACTGATAGGTAAGAAAATAAACACAAAGGACAAATAACTAACATAGAAGCTAACGTCATATACGAGCCATCTACAAGGTAAATGGATAGAGAAACTCCACTTACCAACAAAGTGAAAATGTTTATTTTGTATGATTACTAGAAGCTACAACTAAATAAAAAACCGAACCGTTCCGAAGTTCCGCAACTTGGCACCTCAATAATGAAAACTTGAAAACCACTAATATAAGCTGACAGTCTTTCACGGAAGTGAAATGCTTTTGACACACCGATTACACTTTCCCCGTCCATTAAAAAGGTGTCATTATGAAGAAATACGTCCCAATCTTAATTGCTCTTAGTACGATGTCTTCTATGAGCTATGCAGCCACCAGCAATGATGATGTTGTTGTTGACTATTTGCAGATGCGAAAAGGCGTGGCTTACCAAGTCAACCATTCAAAGCCATTTACTGGCCAATTTGAAGAGAAGTTCGATAACGGCCAAATCGCGACCAAAGCCCAATTTTCCGATGGTCTAGAACTTGGGTTAGAAACAAATTGGTATCAGAATGGCCAAGTCGCTTCTAAAGTGAATTACGTTAAAGGTAAACTGCAAGGCAAGGCTGAAACCTGGTATCCCAACGGTCAGAAAAAAGCTGAGCTCAGCTATAAAGACAATGAGCTGTCGGGTGCTGGCTCTCGTTGGTATCCGAATGGCGAACAAAGCCTAACAGTCGAATTCAGTCACGGGAAAACAAATGGATTAGTAACGAACTACTACCCTAATGGCAATAAGGCTAGCCAAGCGAAATTTGATGAAGGCGAAGTAGCAAACGGGAAACTCACTCGCTGGAATACTAACGGTGACAAGGTTGAAGAACTGACCTTTAAAGACCACAAAATCACGTCTAAACAAGTTTGGATGCCGACAGAAAGCTAGTCCAGTATAAGTTTGTGCTAAGGGCTAGTTTACTGAGACTGTCCTAAATCCTGTATAATTGGCCCATAGCACTGCTCTTCCTGAGCGCATATTACTAGAACGGACTGCATTGTCATGAGGCTACTTTTCAGAGGTAATCTCAGCGTGAATAACGTTGATCTTATCTATCAACCTCACCTACCTATCAACCCCACCTCTTCGTACCTGATACATTGAAAAGTGCAACTGCAGTAGTGGGTCAAACGGATTCACTTGAACGTGCGGTGAGCAACCGAGAAGCTTAATCGTTAATCGTCTTGATAGATGCCCCAGATAACCCTCAACTCAAATTTCAGACAAAAAAACGCTCATGTTGCCTGTATCAACATGAGCGCAAGGGCAGATCTTCACTACCATGTCCTACCTTTCTAAACGAAAGCAAAAGTTATAATTAGAATAGTTGGGAGCAATAATTAAGGTATTACCTAAAACACCTTAATTATTTTTTTTAACATAGACTGAAGACTGACAGCCTTCTCCACCTCTAGCTTACTGTCCCCAAAACAGATAAAGCCCACATGTTTCAATTCATTCAAAAATTCACATCGTCGATGGTTCATCCGACAGCATTAGACAACCTGCCCTCATACCAATCTCAAATTCAAGATCAGCTTTGTCGCTCAGCCATCATAGTGATCTTATTCACCCACCACCCGAACGACAAAGAATAATAATATATTACAAATAAAATCTACAGTGAAACATTACTATTTTTGCTATAGCGCACATTACAGAAGGAAGCCCTAACAAATAAATTAATATTTATTCTTTTAAAACAATGGATTACTTAATCCCATCAATTTTTAACGATCTGTGTAAATGAGATTTATGATAACAACAAGATCTAATTCACAGATCGACCTTCACATTACCTATAGCATATTTGTATTATTTTAATGCAAACAGAGCTCGGCGAATTCAACAGATTCAAAAAGACTGTTGCATTAATCAAACGAATTACCCTATTTGGCTCTAACTTGAGGCCAATACTCAACCTATAAATATGGAATTAATACCATGAATAAAACTAAAATCGTGATTGCTGTGGCATCTGTACTCGCTGCTGGCTCTGTATCTGCGGCGTCTTTCGATATGAGACACGAATACAAGAGTCATACAGATCAACACGCCACTCGTGTAAAACTGGGCGATAGCATTGGCAACTTCCTTGTAGATATCGAAGCGAAATTCAAGGGAGAAGACGGCGAGTTTATGGAAGATTTGAAGAATAATGGTTGGGAACTTGGTCTTAATTATCGCCATGTGCTTAACGATAACTGGACGATGACTTACGGTATGCCAATAGAAGGTCGCGAGTCTGGTGTCACATACAAACCTCAAGTTCGCGCGACATACAGTGTCGACAGCATTGACGGTTTAAGCCTAAGTGCACGTTACCGTTACGATATGAGACAGAACACAAAATCAATTGCAACTGACTCAGACGGCAAGCCAATCTTAGATAACGGCTACTTAACTTATCAAAACGATGAAAACCAACGTCGCCATCGCTTAACAGCAAACATCAACTACTCAATGGAGAACTGGCGTTTCGGTTTTGAAGGTAACTACTACAAAGCAGATGATTACAACATCTACGACAACGATGATACAAACTACGAGTTAAATGCAAGTATTCGCCACATTATGGGTCAATGGGCACCATATGTAGAGTTTGGTGATGTGAGTACTTCATCGACTAAAGCGACTCGTGAACTGCGTAGCCGTGTTGGTCTAACTTACAGCTTCTAATCGATAGCTATATAAATAATCTAAGATAATTACTGTCCTAATTTTCTAAGACCTAAACAAAAGCCAGCTTAATCGCTGGCTTTTTATGTTTTCAAATCAGGTTATTCAACAATGATTCACTTACAGGAAGGTACAACCCTAACGGCTGATCCGATATAAAAAGGAAAGTGTCACTTCATCATTAGGCACGACTCGCTTCTGCTGAGCCAAAAACAATTCCGCTGTCGAAACGGCATCGGCTAATGCATTGTGGCTGTTGTACTCAGGAAGCCCGTACCTTTCGCGAGTCCCTGCCAAGGTTAAATCGACTTCTTCATGATTGCTGATCGCTTTCTCCATGCTTTTCTCAATACACAAGGTATCAAGCCAAAGCAGAGGAATCGCTCTTAAACCGTAGCATCGAAGAAGGTATTGGCTAATGAACTTCTCTTCGACCACACAAGCGTGCGCGACGATGATCTTACCTTTTGCGGCTTCGAAAAACGTCAGCATAGCATCATGAATTGAAGCGCCCTCTTCCAGCATTTGTGGTGTGATGTGGTTGATAACTGCAGTTTCAGCATTGATCTGCGAATCGTTATCCAGATAAATATGCTTGGCGGACGCTAAGTCTATTCGCCCCTTGACCACATCGACCCAACCCATAGATAGAATAAGGTCTTGCTCGCTGTCTAAGCCTGTAGTTTCAAGATCTAAAACGATATATTCGCTATCTTTGGCCAAGTCCGTCATCTCTGGGCAAGGTTGATCCACAAGAGCATGTAACGCCTCTGGCAGCTTAACCGTATTCAAATATTGCTTTCGTGTGCGCTTAATTTTCTCAAGAGGATGAAAGTAATTTAAAAACGATTTCATTAGCGTGCTCCGAAACGGATTTTCGCGGCTTCTTGAAGGTCAGCAATGATCCTAAAGGCATCTTTCAAGTGTTTACGCTCAAAGCTACCAAAGCTATCTGGGTTGATGTTGTTGTCAGGCACATCCCCGTTCTTCAGCGCTTCAAGTTGATGACCAAATCGGAAAGAGAGAATGAACTGGTAAGAGCCCAGAATGTTCTTGAATGCGTCGTCGCTCAGCATGCCTTTTTCATTGGCAGCTGCGAAACGTTCATCGGTTGCTGACAAATCACATTCCACCGCTAATCCGTAAATACGCGCAAGATCAATAATCAAGTTAATGGCGTACTTCTTCACATTGAGTGTTTTCTTGTTCTCACCCGATTTCTCTAGAACCAAACTATTGAAAATACCCAATGGCGGGTTGGTGTTTACCGCATCTTTCACTAGTGTGCTTAAAAACTCACGGTTACTGCGAATGTTAGAATGCAACTCATCACGAAGAATGCCTTCGAACTCACTGTTGCCATAGATGGTTCGAATTTCTAGGAACACACTGATGTTGAGTAAGCGTTCGTACTCAGGGTTAGCCACCCACTTCTTGTAGTAGTGCTTCCAAACGCTGAGTGGCTGACACCATTTTGGTGTCGCAGCCATGAATTTACCCGGACACAATGGATAATCACAACTCGCTAATCCGTTAGTCACCATCATCGCTAAATGTTTGAAGTAAATACGGTCACTGTCTGTCGCATCGTCAGAGAGTACAATCGCACTATCTTGATCCGACAGCATATGAACTTCATTACGAGCGTGCGAGCCCGCAACAATCCAAGAAAAATCACAAGGTGGTGGGCCTAACTTATCAATCGCTATCTGAATCAATCGGCGTGTGTAGGCGTCCATAATCATGGTCATAACCTTACCTACGGTTTCCGGTGCAACCTTGCCTTCCACCAGCGCTTCAAAAATAGCTTGTCGCTCTGGGGTAAACGAAGACATGGTTTTCACACTGCCCGCGTATTTGATTTTCTCGATTAAGAAGATCGCTTGGACACGGTGGTTTTGAACTAAGTGAGACGTAGTGAGAAGACCAACGACCTTATTCTCTTTCACAACGGGCAAGTTACGGATGTTGAATTGCATCATGATAGACGCAGCATGCAGCACCAGATCATCCGGTTTTACCGTCAGTGGAGAATGCGTCATCACCTCGGAGATCAGGCTATCAGTGCTGACACCGTGGGCGATCACTCGCTTAGTCATGTCACGGTCGGTAATCAAACCAACAATGGTTTCACCCTCATAGATCACGGCACATGGCGAGCGTTGATGAAGCATTTCAACCGCGACCGACTGAATAGTTTGTTCAGACTTAACGATAGCCACCTGCCCGCTTGCCACTTCTTCAACCTTACGAATGAACAAGCCTTTTTCTTTATTTGACCACACAACATCAAGTGCCGACTTCAACCGAACCTGCGCCTGTGATGCAAAGTGTTCTGCGCAGCTTGGGAATGCCTTGAACAACGCTTGAAGCGCCGAATGTGGAATCACATAAAGTAAGCTATTTTCGATTGCGATCGCTCTGTAGCCTTTCTCGTCATTAACTTCAGAATCTAAGAACGTAAAGCCGAACAAGTCTTCACTGCCTAAACGAGCACGAAGTACACCGTCTGACTTTCTTTGCTCCATAGAACCGGTTCGGATGATGTAGAGCGACTTTTCTTTACCCGACTCACATAGATCAACCACATCCCCCTTGCCGAGATAAGTGATCTGAACATTGGAGGCAAGTTCACGAAGTGCTTGTTTAGGGATCTTATCGAAAGGATCTATCTGACCGATAAATTGAAGAATATTTGGCAAAAGAGATTGAGGCATAACCATACTCGCATTTGTTTGATTAGTATTATTATATAATTAATATATCGAGTTGCGAGTTGATTTTTAGGTTGAATAGCAGAATTGATCAAGTTTTAGAGATCAGAATAAGAAGTGCAATGTCAGAAACATAAAAATACAGATACAAAAAAGCACGCTAAATGCGTGCTTTAAAATTTGTAAGGGCACATCAAGTGCTTTCAGTTAGCTTGTTACAGGCAATCGGTGGTTTGATTCTTGCAAGTGACTTGCCGAAACTTGGCGTGCTTTATCACTATTGCCTGCCATAATGGCTTCGTATATTGCGCGATGTTCGTTAATGCATGTGCTGCCTTCTTCTGAAGAGTGCACAATAAAGTTAACAAACATCGTCGTCAATATGTTGCCAAACGGTAAGTAGAAATCATTACCCGTTGCATTGAAGATAAGGCTATGAAACTTCATATCAATATCTAACCAGCGAGCTTGGTCAAGCGTTTCTTCGCTAGAAATTTCTACCATTTTTTGGAAAATTTCTGATAATTCAATACGTTGCTCTGCAGTTGCAAACTTAGCTGCCAATGCACACGCTTCAGGCTCAATCGCACGACGTAAACCTAAAAACTGATGACAAAACTGATCGGTATCAGCTAGTCCATCCATCCATTCGATAAGCTGAGGATCTAAAAAGTTCCAGTATGCACGATCAACAACGCGAGTGCCGATTTTAGGGCGTGACTCTAAAAGGCCTTTTGAAGTTAGAAGTTTCACCGCCTCTCGCAACGCCGTGCGGCTAATACCAAACTGCTCACACAGAGCCATCTCACCAGGGATAATCGAACCCTGAGGTAAATTACCCGACAAAATACCACGAGCGATTTCACGTGCCACCTGCACATGAAGGCTTCGCTTAGAGCCTGAAATAGATTTGAAAGTTTCTGCCATGAGTCTACTTACTTATTAGATATGTATTATTTAACTCGTACTATAGCACTGAAAGTATAATGCACCAAATGAGGGGGATAATAACGTGAGCTCCCTTATACTCTATGGTTCTATCAAAATCCCACAAACTTTTCGAAGCTTATCACTACCAGTCGTACCTTCTTATTTATACATACAAATAGTTCCTATTTACGCAATTTTGGCATGCGTAACATCACAAAAATCACCTTAACTTGTGAGTTCCCCTTCACTGCGACGCATTTCTATCGTTGTACACTTGATTGAACTAGGTGTTATTGTATGATTTATTAAAATAATAGGTGACTGTAGATGTTTGACTCGATAGCCGCTACAAGCATTATCCCTCAAGCTTAAAGTCGCGCTAACTTAAATCTATCCGCTGTTTTTATACTTAATACGTCAGCCTGAGGTGGTTTATATGGCTATATTTTCATTGGTGGCAGATTCAAGCCGCCGAATTCATGTTCAAGTGGCTCGACAGATTGCGCGTAAAATTCTGTCGGGAGAGCTCAAAGAAAAAGAGAAATTACCCAGTGAAATGGAGTTGTGTGAAGTCTTTGGCGTCAGTCGAACTGCACTTCGCGAATCGACAAAGCTACTTTCAGCCAAAGGGCTTATCGAATCAAAACCTAAAGTGGGGACTCATATCAGGCCACGTACTCAATGGCACTTTTTAGACCCTCAACTCCTAGATTGGATTCAAGATCTGGAAGACACCAAACCCTTCTTATCTCAATTTTTAGGCTTAAGAAAAGCGATTGACCCAGAAGCGTGTGCGCTTGCGGCATCCAACGCTACGGTAGAGCAACGTAAAGAGCTTTCGATTCTTTTCCAAAAGATGACCATCGCAGCAAATGGCTTTGATTATGAAGAGTGGACAACCAACGATCATCTGTTTCACCAAACGATTTTCTTGTCGACGGGTAACCAGTTTTACATTCCGTTCGCGAACATTCTGTCGACGATTTTCAAACAGTTTATCGACCACTCTGCCGAAGGCGGTCGCTTCTGTTTAGAAGAGCATAAAGCGATATATGATGCGATTATGTCAGGCAATGCGAATCAGGCTCGAATAGCCTCTCAAGCTTTACTTGATGATGAAAATCAAAAGCTGTCTAGGGTTGAATTAGCCATCGCATAACCAAGATTGACCAGACTGACTCGTGTATCCCAATACACGAGTCAGTCAGTTTTAGCGCCCATTTTTAACCATCCATTACCGTAGTGTTTCATCTTTAAATGTTGAACTCGGGTCCTCTCAGAGAAAACTTACGGTAACACACATAAGGTGTTGTTTGTGTCTACACAATCGTATGTAAGGAAAAATTTCTCTCTCGCCTGGCCCCTAGCCCTAAACGGTATATTGATGCAGTCGATGTTGATGATCGATACGCTGCTGGTCTCTCCTCTTGGTGAAATACCTTTGGCTGCCATGGGAATTGCGACGACTATGGTTGCCTTTGTACTCGGTATTCAAATGGCGCTGGCAAACGGCACTCAACTAGTATTAAGCCGCGCCGTAGGTTCTGGCATCACCGCTTCATTATCCAAAGCGTTTTGGGCAGGTCTGTTCATCAACTTAGGTATCGCGACAATATTTTGGTTTCTACTCACCTTTTTAGAACAGCCTTTAATTCAAGCCTTAACCGACGATAAAGCCCTTTACTTAGAAATCAGCCACTACCTTGATATCTCAAAGTATCTCGTCATTTTCACTGCATTAACGCAAGTGATTATCGCCCTATTTAACGCATTAGGAAGAACCAAGATACCGTTTAAAGGGTATTTGATTGAATTGCCGATCAACGCTGTACTTTCTTATGGGCTCATTCACGGCTTTTCAAATTTCGAAGGTATTGGTGTTCAAGGCGCCGCGCTAGGCAGTGTTATTGCTATCACCCTTCGCCTTGTGTATCTGGTTCTTTGCGTGTATTTCAGCTCAGCAATTTCACTCAAATTAGACGCCCAACGATCAGAGTTCATGACAAACGTTCGCCGTCACTTTATCGAGATATTCCCTGTCGCAGCAAATGTAACCATGCTGTTGATTGGCGCAACGATTTATCAGTTACTGTATTCGCAACTTAACATCAACGCGTATGTTGCGATTACTTTGGTGATGCCTTGGATTAGGGCTGTCTCTCAATTTATTACCGCTTGGGCTCACTCTTCCGCAATTACTATCAGCCAAGCGATTGGCTCTAAAAAGATGGATGACCTAGTCAAAAACGTCGATACCAGCATTGATATTGCGGTAGTCATTTCTTTTGTGTGTGCAATCTTGTTCGCAGGCTTAAGTATGGTGATTGGTGACATTTACCCGAACTTGGACGAGTCTACATATCAAGCGTTGGCCGTTATCGCCCCACTCTACATCTTTTTACCGATTGTTCGTGGCTACAACACAGTCCATGGAAATGTATTGAGAGCACTAGGAAAAACAACCGCAGTCTTCAAAATCAACTTTACTGGTCAATGGGTAATTTCAATTCCATTGTGTGCATTGATCATCTTTGGATTAGACGGCTCTATCTTTTGGGCATTTGCCATTCAGCCCTTTGAAGAGCTAGTAAAAGCGCTGCCCTTCAGACATCTTGCTCGCAAGTCATTGATAGAGTTCGACTCAAACAAAGCCAACGAATTGATGTATGACTGATCGCCACCAAAAAGTAACAAAGTTACTGTCCCGAGAAAATGTCTGAACTGCTTGTGTAGTCTCAGGCTTATCTCATTTAGATCGATATAGCTCAAATGAAGAGCCAAGACATTTCGTTACGCCATAAAGAATAAGGCTGCATTAAATACACTTCCTTAAAAAATATCGTTCCAAGAATGTCTAAAAACAAGCATAAAAAAACCCACTCAAATGAGCAGGTTCTTTATCCAACCGTGTCTAAACGACGTGATTACTTCTCTAGTTTAGCGAAGTAGTCGAAGATTACTGGTACGTCGTTTTGACCAAGGCCAGCATCTACAGCAGCTTGTAGGCTTGTTGCGGTACCTTGAGCGATTAGAGACTCAGTACCTAGCTCTTCGCAAAGAGCAAGGAAGTAACCAAGATCTTTGTTTGCGTTAGCAACAGAGAAACCTAGCTTCTCTTCGCCGTCTACCGCGTAGAATTTACAGAATTGCATGAACGGAGAGTTAGATGGACCTGCAGACATAATGTCAAACAATTGCTGACCATCAACACCAGCGCGTTGAGCGACAGCGAAAGCTTGAGACATAGTCGCAACCGTTGTCATACCCATGAAGTTGTTTACAAGCTTAGTCACGTGACCAGCACCTAGAGCGCCAAGGTGGAATACGTTTTCGCCTTGCTCTTCAAGAACAGGTTTAACTTTGTTGAAAGTTTCCATGTCGCCAGCAGCCATGATGTTCAGAAGACCATCTTTAGCATGGGCTGGAGTTCGACCTAGAGGTGCGTCGATCATACCCGCGCCTTTTTCAGCAAGAGCTGCGCCGATTTGCTTAGTAGAAGCAGGGATAGACGTACCGAAGTCTACGAGTACTGCACCTTCTTTGATGCCCGCTAGAACACCGTCTTCGCCGTAAACGATTTTTTCAACAACAGCAGAGGTGGTAAGGCAAAACTGAACAATATCACTTGCAGCTGCAAGCTCTTTAGCGGAAGTGAAAGCTGTAGCATTGCCACGAGCAGTAACACGAGCCATCGCTTCTTCGCTTAGATCCATTACGTTTACGTGGTAACCGCGTGTTTGCAGGTTTTCAACCATGTTGCCGCCCATAAGACCTAGGCCAATGAAACCGATTACAGGTTTAGTCATGTTCAACTCCAAATATGTTATTGTATGATTATATACTCATTATAATAACTAGCCGAATCCCCTAAGGCAACCGTTTTAGGACTTTCGTGCGTGATCCAGCGCATGAATTTCGAATGCGGATACTGACATCACTTATCGAATTGGCCTCATATAAACCCAAAGAATAGGTCTTGTGATTAATAAGTGACAAATCAGATAGCAACTCAGTCTTTCGTCCTTCATATCCGACAATATCTAACCGGATACGAATCAGTAAATCACTTACAGATAAAGCTTGATAGGTTTAATTAGTGTACATTCCTATCGTTCTGACCAAAGAAAAATGAGTCAGGCACACTCTTAAAGTTCCCCCCAATAAATCAAAGCGTCTGACACCTTTCCCTGCCCCCTAAAGGTACTAGAGTAGCTCACAACAAGAACTTGCCGAGTCAAGAATAATGCGGCAAAAACACTGTCATTTTTCAACAACCTTATCCAGTAAGTAATAAATTTCGGACAATACAACACCATCAATTGTATTACTTATAAGCACTAAAAGTTATTGGAAGTTATCGTAACAATACTCGTAGAACCAGATAACAACGTTCATTTTGTTAAATCGTTTCGTTGTCAATGCGCCGCTGCAGCATTAAACGTTTCTCTAAATTTAGGGGCTGTTGATCTTTCGAGCTGGGTTTTGCAGCATCTTGTGGAAAATTTATACAAGGAAGAGGCTTTGACGTGTAGCTGGCCTACATGAAAAGCCGATAACGCTGTAGAAATGAACCACAAGAGCTGCCCGAAGGGTTCGGCTAAAATCGTTTTATGCTTTGTTGAAGAATATTTGCTTAGAATGACTAGGCTACATACTCTTCGCCGCGCCTAAAACGATTTTATCTCGAACAAAACTTAACCACGAAAGGTCAACAGCCCCTAGTCATCAACCCTAAACATCAGATGTAAATTGAATCCAATTAATTCAAACGATCTCACCCTCAAACCACACGAATAAAAAAACCGAGCAACTCGCAGTGAGTTACTCGGTTTGACTTATTCCCGATGTATTCAGTCATTGTTGGTATCAACGAACGATTTTGCAATCACGACTGAATTCAATGTGATGCTTCGTTCCCGCAAAGCACCACATCAACACAAGCCATCGTTAAATAACTTGCGTGTCAATCATTTACAGTTGAGCAAATGATCCTTCCCACGAGTATGTCTCACCCGCGAACTCAACTGTGTGAGTTGCTTGCTGCGTGTCTTCAGCTTGGTTTGAAATACCGTAATGGTAAGTGTTACCAGAAGTAGTCTGAATGCGAACAACAGTCCCGACACTGTTATGGCCCACAACAGACACTGATTTAACCAGACCACGAGCGCCTACAGAGGCTTCGATAGACTCGTTAAAGTAACCATGCGTTTCTAGTACAGAAGCAAACACGTGGTTTTGACCAGACTGACGTAAGATAAGCGCAGGCTCACTCTTAAGGTTAAAGTCTGGATCGTTAGCACCAGTGCGAGCAAAGATTACTTCACTGCCCGCATTCGCGCTGGTTACTAGGCTGTAGTAGCTGCTGTCATGTAGCCAGCTCACCAGAGAGCCCTCTTGGTTCACTTTGCCTGAAGCAACGTTCCATAAGTGCTGGTAACCGTTGTCTTCACCTAGCGGCTTCAGCGTGCTTTCGATGTTGTAGTCGAAGTCAGTACGGATGATTTGACCCGAGTGGTGAACGGGTAGGTCGTACTGGTGTTCAGCGTCAGCTTCGATGCGGTATACATCGATAACTAGTGGCTTCTCGAACTCAGGAAGTTCAGCAAGAATCACGCTGCGTTGCATGTCTACGCCGGTGTAGTACTCAGAAATTGTGCCGCTCATACCTTGCAGAGACTGGTCGTCTGCTACGAAGAAGTGCTTCTGACCAAACTTAGATTCAGCCAATGCCGTATCGAAGTTGTTCTGTGTTTTCTGATCAACCGTTACTGTGTTGTGAGCAACTGTCTGCTTACAGTAAGACTTGTTCTCTGGGATGTAACGACCGCCAAACTTAGGCTCAACGTTTACCCAGCGACCGAAGCCGTAATCGTGCAGCACTTCGTGGCCACGGTTGAATACGCTTAGGTGTAGCCCATCGTAGTGACCGTGGTCTAGCGCAGAGTGGTACTGGTGATCGCTGCCGTGTTGACCAAACCAAATCAACGCCATCGTGTCGTCGTCTTGTTCGTCACGGTGACGAAGAATGCTTACGCCGCCTTTTTCGCCTTCAGGGCCGTCAGTTACAAACAGGCTACCCCAGTTGAATGCTTTGATGTCGTCTGCTGCATTGACAGCGTCAGATAGCGTTTTACCTGAAGCATGGACCCAAACATCTTGTTGGTGATTAGCCATACCAAGTAAAGTTTCAGTCTGCTCATAGCGGTGGTAACACACAGACGTTGCCATAATAACGCCTTCATCGTTAATAGAAATCGTCTTCGATGAATCGTTCAGAGCTGGCAATGTACCGTCTGGGAATGCCGTTTTGAATACCGCGTAAGACGTTGTCTTGATCACTGAGTCGTTGAATTCGTAAATACCAAGATCTGGCTGACGACGTTCAATCGCTTCTGCGAACAAGTAGATTGGACGTAGTGAGAAACGGTGGTAGTAAGGACCTTCCATGTAGTAGCCGTCTGGCGAGAACAGTTGGTCAAGTTGTGCTAAGAAACCGCCGCTTACTTTGTCGAGTTTCAGGCCGTAAAGCGCTTTGTCTACTGACTCTTGATCGTTGATTGCGTAACCACAGATACCGACTGCAGCCACTGCCCATAAACCGTGGTTGTGTACGATATCGAAGTCGTGTGCGTAAGTAACAACAAACATTTCGATCATTTGCTTAAGAAGATCGTCTTCAATCAGACGCTTTTGTTCTTCAGAAATGGTGTGGTAGATACAGCTGTACGCACAAGAAGCGTAAAGCATCCACATGTTTTCGTTCAACGTTTGGTGGAACAGCTTACCCGGAGGGTTAGAGTCACGGCTTACGTTGCTTTCAAGTGTTGGGTACACCGTCGCGTACGCTGTTAGCATATCAACGATGTAATCACGGTACTTTGTTTCCTCAGTGATAAGGAACAAACGGCCCGCTAGATCCATATGGATGTAGTTTTGCTTGTGACGGTTGTGCTCGTAACCGCCGCCTTCACCGTGACCTGGTACTTCAATGCCAACTTCCGCCATGTAAGCGTCAGTTTGTTTAATGTCGCGAGTCAGTGCGTTACCTAAAAGGCTATCCTTGCCAAGTTCTTTACGAAGCTCTGCTGCTTCCTCAAAGTTAAGTAAAAGTGGTTGATAGCTCATTATTATTTCCCCTGCTCTGCTGTGCTTGCTAATTCTGGGTTTAAAATTGTTTCTACTGAGTAGAAGCCTGTCCAGCTGTATACTTTGCCGTTCAGTTCTACTTTGTGTTCAGTGCTGTCAGTCGCGCCAAGTTGGTTGCTGATCATCACTGTCACGTTTGATTTCTCTGTCGTAATTTCTACTACTGAACCGATATTGGTGTGAGCCACTACTTTGATGTCTTTCACAACACCACGTGCGCTTACAGATTGCTCGAATTCTTCGTTGAAGTAACCATGCGTTTCAACAACAGAAGCAAACAGTGTTGTTTCGCCTTTGCTGCGTAGAATGAAAGCAGGCTCTGAACGTAGGTTGAAGCTTGGGTCGTTAGCGCCAGTGCGAGTAAAGATCACTTCAGCATTGTCGTTAGACGTTGCACCTAGCCAAGTGTAGTAAGTGTTGTTTTGTAGCCAGCTTACAAGTGCTGTGCCCTTCACTTCACCGCTTGCCACGTTCCATAGGTGTTGGTAACCGAAATCGTCACCTAGAGTGTTTAGCTCTTTGTTTGCTTGGTATTCAAAGTTAGTGCGAACAATCTGACCTTGATATTGGTGTGAGTAGTCGTATTGATGCTCGCCTTCGCCGCCTTTTGTAGAGTCTAAGCGGTAAAGGTCTAACAATAGCGGAGATTCAAGCTCTTCAAGGTTTAACATGAACACGCTGCGTTGCATGTCAAAACCTTGGTAGTGATCGTTAGCAAATGCACTCATGCCGTTGATTTTCTCGTCTTCTACTTTAAAGAAGTGAGGCAAGCCGTGTACTGAGTCTGCACGCTCAACGTCAAAGTTATTCTGACATTTTTCATCAATGGTTACTGCATTATGAGCAATCGTTTGACGTGCGTAAGATTTGTTTTCATCTAGGTAACGACCGCCGAATTTTGGCTCAACGTTCACCCAACGGCAGAAGCCGTATTCACGTAGCACTTCTTGACCTCGGTTGAAGAAAGAAATACCCAGCGTATCGAAGTTGCCGTGACCCATGCCGTGTTGGCCGTAGTTCATCACTAACTGAGAAACGTCGCCTTTCTTATCCTGCATACGGATAAAGCCTTGCGCGCCGTTGTGACCTTGAGGACCTTCATTCAATTCAACACTTGGCCAGAAAGGCATACCGATTTCTTTCTCTGCAGAAGCGGCTTCGTAGGCTTTAGATAACTCAAGACCACATGGGTGCATCCATACTGCGTCTTGAATCTTCGCCATACCAAGAATGTTTTGGTCAACACCCTCAGCTGAAGAGTAGTGCTTACTGTAAACACTGACTGCAACCTGAACACCCATGTCTGTGATACCCATAGTACGAGAAGCATCATTCAAAGCCGGGAACTCACCGTTCGGGTAAGCCGTCGCCAGCATGGCTTGTACTGTGTTACCAATCACGCCGCCTTTGTAGTTGTAGATATCAACTTCAGGCATATGACGGTGAATCACTTCAGCGAACACACACGTTGGGCGAATCGCGTAACGGTGGTAGTAAGGGCCTTCCATGTAGTAACCAGAAGGTGCAAACAGCTGAGAAATTTGAGCTAGAAAGCCGCCAGTATCGTTACGGTCGATGCCGTACACTGACATTTCAAGGTACTCGCGCTTGCCTAGAGCAAGACCACAGATACCCACAGCGGCTACTGCCCAAATACCGTGGTTGTGAATGCGGTCGAAGTCGTGTGCGTATTTAACCGTAAACATTTCTAGCATTGGTTCGAAAATGCGCGATTCAATGTTGTCACGCTGCTCTTGTGTCAGTGTTGAAGCAACACAAGAGTAAGCCAAGCTTGAGAACATTAACCAGCAGTGTTCGTTCAAGATTTGGTGGAACAAACGACCTGTAGGGTTAGTGTTTTTCTGTACGTGGTAATCAAACGTTAGATATTTGTCCGCGTACTCTTCTAGTAGTTCTGTAACAAAGTCAGCGTACTTTTGCTCTTTAGTGATCAAGAACATGCGACCAGCTAAGTTCATGTACGTGTAGTTTTGCTTATGGCGGTTATGCTCGTAACCACCCGCTTCTCCGTGACCAGGAACATCAATAGGTAAGCACATGAACGCTTCTAGGTCTTTCGCGTTCGCTGCAATGGTTTTGCCCATTAAGCTAGAACGGCCCACTTCAAGGTGAAGTTGCTCTATTTCTGCTTCAGTCAACAATACTGGTTTAGTCGTCATATTCTTTGTCACCCTCAATAAAGAGTTTATCGGTTTAAACTTTGATTAAATTTTCAAACTCCATATAAAGTAATACAATATTAGCTTTAATTGTACCTATTCGTCGCAAAATGATGAGCAGAATCACATAAACCCGCATAAGCTATTGATATAAATAGATAACACTAAATATCAGGCATTTGTTAAGTTGTTGATTTATTTGCGCTATATAAAGTATCGCTTGATCAATATCACACAATTCTAGATATATTGTATTACAATTAACCTCATTCCCTTATGATGAACACAGTTAAGTAACACTTAAAAGATTTAAACAGATTAGGAGATACACAATGAACTCTTTCTTTATTCTAGATGAAAACCCATGGGAAGAATTGGGCGGTGGTATCAAGCGTAAAATCGTCGCGTACACTGACGATCTTATGGCTGTACACCTATGTTTTGATAAGGGCGCAATTGGCCATCCTCATACTCACGAAATTCACGACCAAATCGGTTATGTTGTTCGTGGTAGCTTCGAAGCTGAAATCGAAGGTGAAAAGAAAGTGCTTAAAGAAGGCGATGCTTACTTCGCGCGTAAACACATGATGCACGGCGCCGTTGCTCTAGAGCAAGACAGCATCCTTCTTGATATCTTCAATCCTGCGCGTGAAGATTTCCTAAAATAATAACTAGCGCAACCTCAGTTGCTAAGGTAAGCATATGAAATCATTAAACATCGCGGTCATTGGCGAGTGCATGGTTGAGCTACAACAGAAACAAGACGGGCTTCAGCAGAGTTTTGGTGGCGATACACTGAATACGGCGCTTTACCTGTCACGCTTAACAAAAGAGCATGGTATCCAAACAAGCTATGTAACCGCGCTAGGCACTGACCCATTCAGTACTGACATGCTAGAAAAGTGGCAAGCTGAAGGTATTGATACAAGCTTAGTGGCTCAGCTCGATCACAAACAACCAGGGCTTTATTACATCGAGACCGATGACACTGGTGAGCGTAGCTTCCATTACTGGCGTAGTGATGCTGCAGCGAAGTTCATGTTTGATCAGCAAGACACGCCTGCTCTACTTGATAAGCTATTTTCTTTTGACGCGGTTTACCTAAGTGGTATTACGCTTGCTATCTTGACAGAGAACGGACGCGCACAGCTATTCAGCTTCTTAGACAAATTCAAAGCTCAAGGCGGCCAAGTATTCTTCGACAATAACTTTCGTCCAAAACTTTGGGAAAGCCAACAAGAAGCGATTTCTTGGTACTTGAAGATGCTTAAGTACACCGACACAGCGCTACTGACGTTCGATGACGAGCAAGAGCTGTACGGTGACGAAAGCATTGAACAGTGTATTGCACGTACGTCTGAGTCTGGAGTGAAAGAGATCATCATTAAGCGTGGCGCGAAAGACTGCCTAGTGGTTGAAAGCCAAAGTGCTCAGTACGTTGCACCAAACCCAGTAGACAGCATCGTTGATACAACAGCGGCTGGCGATTCGTTCAGTGCAGGCTTCTTGGCTAAACGCTTGAGCGGTGGCAATGCGCGTGATGCAGCATTAGCAGGTCACATTGTGGCAGGGACTGTGATTCAGCATCCAGGTGCTATCATTCCTCTAGAAGCGACCCCTGATTTGTCTCTATAATTGCGCACTTTAACTATTAATCAAGGGTTTGCTTAGTTGAAAGCAGACCCATTATTAACGTGAGAAAGAATTCATGACTACATTAAATGAACAACTAGCAAACCTAAAAGTAATCCCTGTAATCGCTATCAACCGTGCTGAAGATGCCATCCCCCTAGGCAAGGCACTGGTTGAAAACGGCATGCCATGTGCAGAAATCACACTGCGTACAGAATGTGCAATCGAAGCGATTCGCATCATGCGTAAAGAATTCCCAGACATGCTAATCGGTTCAGGTACTGTACTGACTAACGAGCAAGTTGACGCATCTATCGAAGCTGGCGTTGATTTCATCGTAAGCCCAGGTTTTAACCCTCGTACAGTTCAATACTGTATCGATAAAGGTGTCGCAATTGTACCGGGTGTTAACAACCCAAGCCTAGTTGAACAAGCAATGGAAATGGGCCTTCGCACGTTGAAGTTCTTTCCTGCTGAGCCTTCTGGCGGTACAGGTATGCTTAAAGCACTAACAGCGGTTTACCCTGTTAAATTTATGCCTACTGGTGGCGTAAGCTTGAAGAATGTAGATGAATACCTATCGATCCCTTCTGTTCTTGCGTGTGGCGGTACTTGGATGGTTCCAACTAACCTTATCGACGAAGGTAAGTGGGACGAACTAGGCAAGCTTGTTCGTGACGCTGTCGAGCTAGTCAATAGATAGGTTCGCGTTAACCGGCTGACACTTGTTCAACGACGAAAGCGAGCTCTGTGCTCGCTTTTTTATTACGTGATATAAAGTGGACACACCTATTTTATTTTTAACCATACTTATTAGAGTTTTGTAACTTCTCAATCAACACGCTCGCTCAACTAACCCCTATAACCACATGGACATTTGTATTATTATTTTAAATGCTTACTTTCAAGCATTTATCCGACGACAACGATGAAGTTTGAAATAATTGCAAAAAATTAAGCTCTTAAACGGCTTTAAGTGCCATCTATGATGAAATAAACATGCGCCCCAGATCACGCTAAAGACATATTGTAGTACAAATAAACATGCGAAAGGAGTAATCTAGGTGTCAGTTAATTATGAAACTTAAAAGGCTGAAAAGATGACTATTGATACTTTTGTTGTTCTCGCCTACTTCTTCTTTTTAATCGCGATTGGTTGGATGTTCCGTAAGTTCACCACCTCTACAAGTGATTACTTCAGAGGGGGCGGCAAAATGTTGTGGTGGATGGTTGGTGCAACCGCCTTCATGACACAGTTTTCAGCATGGACGTTTACAGGTGCCGCAGGACGCGCGTTCAATGACGGTTTCGTTATTGTAATCCTATTCCTAGCCAATGCTTTTGGCTACTTCATGAACTATATGTACTTCGCTCCAAAGTTCCGCCAACTTCGTGTAGTAACGGCGATCGAAGCCATTCGTCAACGCTTTGGTAAAACGTCTGAACAGTTCTTCACATGGGCAGGTATGCCTGACAGTCTTATCTCTGCAGGTATCTGGCTAAACGGTCTCGCTATCTTCGTAGCTGCTGTATTCAACATCCCAATGGAAGCAACCATTGTGGTAACGGGTATGGTTCTAGTATTGATGGCAGTAACAGGCGGCTCTTGGGCGGTTGTTGCTTCTGACTTCATGCAAATGCTTGTAATCATGGCCGTGACAATCACTTGTGCGGTTGCGGCTTACTTCCACGGTGGTGGCTTAACTAACATCGTTGCTAACTTCGACGGCGACTTCATGTTAGGTAACAACCTAAACTACATGAGCATCTTCATCCTTTGGGTTGTGTTCATCTTCGTGAAGCAATTCGGTGTAATGAACAACAGCATCAACGCTTACCGTTACCTATGTGCAAAAGACAGTGAAAACGCACGTAAAGCGGCAGGCCTAGCATGTATCCTTATGGTTGTTGGTCCACTAATTTGGTTCCTACCACCATGGTACGTAAGTGCATTCATGCCTGAGTTCGCATTAGAGTACGCTTCAATGGGTGATAAAGCGGGTGATGCTGCTTACCTAGCATTCGTACAGAACGTAATGCCAGCAGGTATGGTTGGTCTTCTTATGTCAGCAATGTTCGCTGCAACGATGTCTTCTATGGATTCAGGTTTGAACCGTAATGCTGGTATCTTTGTAATGAACTTCTACAGCCCGATTCTTCGTCAAAATGCGACTCAGAAAGAGCTGGTTATTGTAAGTAAGCTAACGACTATTATGATGGGTGTTATCATCATCGCGATTGGCTTGTTCATTAACTCTCTACGTCACTTGAGCTTGTTCGATATCGTAATGAACGTAGGTGCGTTAATTGGCTTCCCAATGCTTATCCCTGTACTACTTGGTATGTGGATTCGTAAGACGCCTGACTGGGCTGGTTGGTCTACTCTCGTGGTTGGTGGTTTCGTTTCTTACATCTTCGGTATCTCGCTTCAAGCAGAAGACATCGAGCACCTATTCGGTATGGAAACAGCGCTTACTGGCCGTGAATGGAGCGACTTGAAAGTAGGTCTTAGCTTAGCTGCTCACGTAGTGTTTACTGGTGGTTACTTCATGCTAACTTCTCGCTTCTACAAAGGCCTATCGCCTGAACGTGAGAAAGAAGTTGACCAACTATTCACTAACTGGAACACACCATTAGTAGCGGAAGGTGAAGAGCAACAAAACCTAGATACTAAACAGCGTTCAATGCTTGGTAAGCTTATCAGCACAGCAGGTTTCGGTATCCTAGCAATGGCTCTGATTCCAAACGAACCAACAGGACGCTTGTTGTTCCTACTATGTGGTTCGATGGTACTAACCGTTGGTATCCTACTGGTTAATGCGGCCAAAAACCCTGCAAAAAAGCTAAATGATGGAGCGATTCTCAAATAGTATAGAGAAAGAACACTATTCGCTTAGCTGATATAACACATAAAATAATGCCCATGCTTTCCCCCGACAGCATGGGCTTTTTGTTGTTTTATCGAGGCTATTGTTTTATCGAGGCTATTGGTTTATCGGGGCTCATTCAGCAAGATTTAATAAAAAATAGGCCAGCATTGCTGGCCTATTTCGTTATGGTTTAGTTATTCACTTCTAATCACTAGCGCTTATCAATTGAGCGTTAACCGTGAGTCATAACATTCTGCTGTACTAGCGCATCCAGAATATCAGAAGGCATGGTGCCATTTAACGTCAGCTGAGGCGCAAGATCTTCAACCACAATCACTTGTTCTGTCGTGCCTAAGCCATCAGGGTTAATCGTAAGCTCAATATCATCCCCGTCGACCTTCGCATCAATGTGTTGCAGCAGTGTTGTTATATCTGGTGAGGCACTTTTCAGCTCAGGTAACACTTCTCTTAGATCGAGTTGGTCTCCTTCAGATAGGCTAAAGTCGGTAATCGTATCTTCGACACCATCTTCGATGTTGAACCATACAAACGAATCCATACCGTCGCCACCAGTCAGAATATCGGAACCGCCTCCACCGATGAGAGTGTCGTTACCATCACCGCCAACTAACGTATCGTCACCCGAACCTCCTTCCAGACGATCATTTCCAGATCCCGCTGTCAGGTCGATATTGCCAGCCCCTGCCAATAACTGAACATCGTCGGTTTCTGTAGCTAAATCGATATCAACACCGTTAGACACAATGTTCAAGTTGAGGTCTATCGAAGCCGATGTTGCAGTATCGCTGTTATCTAGCTCTTCTGAAACCGCCTCCACTTTGAGTGTGTAGCTTCCCGGCATATCAGAAAGTCCGACCACTTTCACAGTGTCAATCGCATCCGCCGTGGCAATCCAAACTCCACCACCGACATCAGTCACTGAACCCACATCACTCGTAATTTGAGCACCAACAGGCACATCACTGATACGTAGCGTTAGCTCTTCCGTAATATCGGTCAAGGCAGCAATAATACCAACCAAAGGAACGCCGCTAGCGCTTACTGACTGGTTAGCGGTGATATTTCTGACGTAGTTAGACGCAGTATCAATCGACAAGGTCGGCGCATTCGCCACAGGAGTCACTGCTATATCATAGATAACTGGCGTGGTTTCAATGACGATACCAGAAGGGTTTCCGCTATCTTTCGCGATGACTTCCAAGCCAATGCTATTGGTTGGAGACAAGCTCGCATCCAGATAAACACCCGCAGGGCTAGTCGGTGTGTCAATCAATGCATTTAGGTCGCTCAAGGTACCTACTAAGATGACCGAACCTGTGTTGTTGCCATTCACCATCACAGTTGTCACGGCAGGCAGCGACACATTTAACGTTCCGTAATCCACCGTCAAAGTGACCGTCATCAAGTCATTAGAAAATGAATCAACATAATCAGGATCACTGACATTGATGCCACTCAGCAGCTGACCCGATTCTTCATCAACAAAATCAGTGACATTGTCACCATTAACAACAGGTGTATCGTTAACACCTTGTACCACAACGCTGATTTCCGCGGTATCCGTTAAGAAATCATTTGAGCCATTGGTTGTACCGTTATCTTCTACGGTATAGGTGAATGTAACATCGCCATTGTAATCATCAGCTGCCGTGAATACCCAGTATGGGCCATTAATCGAATTGTCATCCGCCCCACCAACGTTCTCAAACTTCTGAATTTGCCCCTGACCTTGATCGATTTCGACCTTAGTTACCGTAATGGCATGCCCCTCAGGGTCTGTCGTCGCTGTAATCAGGTCTTCAGCTTTGATGATTAGCTGACCTTCTTCAAGCATGGTGCCCAAATCAATATCGGTTGCCACTGGTTGGTCATTAACTTCTGTAACTACAAGGCTGATTTCCGCACTGCCCACTTTGAAGTCCGGCGAACCGTCGGTTGTACCATCATCGATAATGGAGTAATTGAATTTGACGTCTCCATTATAATCATCAGCTGCCGTGAACACCCAGTATGGACCATTAATCGAATTGTCATCCGCCCCAGCAATGTTCTCAAACCTCTGAAGCTGACCTTGACCTTGATTTTGAGTAAGGCTGATATCTGTTACGGTAAGGTTATGATTTTCGATATCAGAGCTTGCCGTAATCAAGTCACCCTCAACAATCACGATTTGGCCATCTTCCGGAATCGAGCCCAAATCAACATTGGCTGCTATCGGAGCATCATTATATTCCGTCACTTTAATAGTGAAGGTAGTTTGATTCGTTTGAGCGGTATTCGGATCACCCGCATCAATCAAACCGTTATTACCACCGTCATCGATCGTAGCATTAATGGTCACTAACCCACCCAGATTGAGATAGTTCTGATCCGGGTCCGGTTTGAACGTAACCTCGCCATTAGTTAGCGCTGCATTGATGTCAGCTTCTTTACCTGTCATGACAAGTGAGCCATCAGCCTGCAATACAAATGTCACACCATTGGATTGAGTGCTTGGGAGTACAAACTCGCCCTGTGCACCCGGCAGTGTTTGGTCAACTTTTAGCGTCAGTACATACGGTGCATCTGGATTATCAAAGTTTGCGTCGATATCGTAGATACTAAAGTTGTTGATTGCCACGCCAGTAGAGTCTTCTGTCGTTTCAAGGTTAGTCACATTAACAAAGGTCGGTTGATCGTTGATAGGATCAATCACTAAATCAACATTGAAACTCGTTGGTGTGCCTAAATGCTCCGTGTTATCAGCATCTGTATCCACAGAACGAACGGTAATCTGCAGTGGACCATTAATACCCAAAGCATTACCTGTATCACTATTATGTTCGCCAGAGTTAAATACGATCTTATCTAACGACTGAGCTGGAACGTTTAGTGTCCAGAGTTGCGTCGCTGGATCATAGCTACCTATAGTGGTTCCGTCAGGGTAGTAGATAGAAGCATCTTGAGGGACACCTGCCACTTCGACTCGAAGGGTTTCGGGTGCATTTTCGGTATACGTTCCGCTTCCTGTGGCCGACAACTCTTTATCTAAAATAGTCGCATTGATTTCGATATCAATATTCTGCCCTTCGTTGCCTGTTACAGAGTCCGTAGGATTGGTATCAACATCGTCACCAACAGGCACCACATGTAGTTTGAAGCTTGGTAAGTTTGCAGCCGCAGTCGGTACGCCAAGTAGCGACTCTTGAGTGAACACTTCAACACCAAACTCAGCAGTACCACTGAAGTTTTTAGGCGGTAAAATCGAAATTTCACTTAAGTCGAATGAAAGTCCAGAAGCTTGAGGCAATTGAACACTCCACTCACCGCCACCGTTGTTTTTCACAGTGTAAGCAGAACCAGCATCTACACGCATCTGGAAGCCATCAGGTACATCGGTGAACTTAATCGATACAAACTGTTCTGATCCATCAAGGTCAGTCAGTGCAATCGATACAGGTCCGGTACCTGACAAGGAAATAAGCTGGTCTTCGTTGCCGGTAATCTCGATTACATCAGGATCACTACCCGGCCCAGAGACATGTACATCATCAACAACCGGAACAACATCAAAACGAACACTTGTATTGAAGGTATCGGAGTCGGTTGCAGTGCCTACCGGAAAAGCAGAATCATTGTAGGTTGCGGTATCTGTAACTGTACCACTTACATTAATCTGCACTTGGTTAATATCATTTCCAGTTGGGTAGTTTTCTATCGCCCTAAAGAGGACATTATCGAGCGCCCCCGCCGCGATTTCAGCTTGATTAAACGTGACTGAGGTACCAAGTGAGGTGCCCGTATTGTCATAGAATGCCCCTATTGAAGGGTCATCCAACGTCAAAGTAATGGATGCAAACGCCTCTTGCCCCCCTTCGACGCCTGATACCTGATCCGAAATAGTCGAATTGAAGTCGAGTTGAATGTAGGTGTCTTCGTAACCCACCTGATCTTGTCCAGCCTGACCGTCGTTATCAACAGGATTAAAGGCATCATCAAGCGAACCGACGACATTCACCTCAATCGTAGGGTCCGTCTCTGCATCTGGCGCGACTTTGATGACGACGTCGGTAACTAACGTTTTCTCATCACCAGAGAGCGTATCTTTGGTCACTATGGTTAGTGGTAATCTAAAGTCACCAGAGTAATCGGCAGGCAAGTTAAGTAACAGCCCTGAGAAATCAGTTGGAACGCCCTGTTCAACGGTTGTCTCAAATACATATTTTCCATTAACAAAATCGACTTCACTGCTTCCCGCTAAACTAATTGGGAAAGTGCCTCCTGGGTTAATGGTCACGGAGTCATCAATGATAATGGTCACTTGGTCTACCGAAGCATCTTCTCCAGAGAAAGTGATCACACCATTTAGTGCTGCACCTAAATCAAGTTGCGTGTCTTCGATAGCGTCGACAACACTATTAGCATCCATTGTAATGTTAGCTGCAACCTCGCCTCCCCCAACAAGTACTTCTGGAAATGATAATGTCACTTCGCCTTCCCGAATAACGGCAGGAGATGACTCAACCTCAACACCATCACCGCGATCAACCACCGTACTAAAGATAGTCATCTTGATGTCATTGAATACGTCTGGAAGATTAGAAATAGGAGGGAAACCAAGACCATTAGGAGCACTGATACTAAACAAGTCCTCATTCGTCACAACCCAACGACCATCGCCTTCATAAGCCGCGCCAATAACGAGTAATTGATTCAATACGTCATCTGATAATGGAGTCTTATTCGGGTCATTATTCGTTAATTGAATAACCAGTTGGTCGACTTCCTCAATAGCAGATGATGCATCGGTTTCTTGATATCGAATAACAAATTCATCCGTGGCGGACGGATTGTCGCTGTTGGTTGTAAACTTGAGTACACCAGTCAAAGGATCGGCGCTCACCGTACCCAAAGAACCAGTTCCAGCCACGTCGTCGACGATAAGCTGATTATCGATGCCATCATGAGTCTCAACAACGGGTCTTACGATAACATTGATCGTACCTTTAACCGTCGCAGTCGCAATACCCTCACCTGGGTTAGAAGAGTCCACATATTCGTGATCACGCTCCTCAACGTCTACCTCTGTCGTCAATGTGAAATCAACGCTAGAGTCAGTTGGCGGAGTCATTTGAATAAAGTTATTCGCTAATGCAATTTGGGTAAATTGTTCCGGCGTCTGATTCGCGTCTTTAGGGGTAATCGTTAACGTACCCGCACCATCATTCACAACAGTCACATCACCATTTACGGTGGGTGTGACACCCGGTGGAATACCGAAAATCTTAATTGAGGTGAAATGCTCATCTGAGTCGATATAGTCAACGCCTTCAGGATGCCAATCGATGTTGATAGCCGTATCTTCGTTCCCGTTTGTGACGTTGTCGTAGGTTGTTGAGGTATCGATGATAGGCTCAACCAACACTCGAATTTCTTGATCAAAAGAAAGTGTGTGACCGTCGTTTTCCGTTACGATCACTTTGCCTTGAATGTGGATATTCTCGGTCGAAGAGTCGACAGGTCGAATACGAATACCTGACGTTGTACCCGCCTCCGTAATATTAGCTTCGTAGATAGGTTTTGATAAATCAGGGCTACCACCCGGTCCGGTTTCGTAACCCACAAAATTAAGATCAATAACCGTACCGTCACCATCCTCGATTATAACGCCATCAGGAATACCCGATAAGATGACCGTTATTGATTCGGAACCATCGTCCGGTAATGGTGTAGTGCCTGTATCAGGCTTTCTCTCACCCGACAATACCGTAAAGTCAAGCAGAGCAAAGCTGTCGCCGTTTTGACTCTCTTGAATCGTCGTTTGAACGCCGCTTGCAGTACCATCTGTAATCGCGGTCCAATCGGTACCATTCGTCCCACCATAAGGTGTGTCAGCAACCCCTTTCACTTCAACGTTAACCGTTTTAGTACCGAGTATTTCTACATCGACTTGTTGTGGGTTGGTTGACAGGTTTGCAGTGTCCTTCACTACACCTGTAACATCAAAAGTGAAATCCACATTGCTGTGTTTAGTTGGAACCACCTCAACATTAGCCAAATCGGAATACGCTATTTCGTGGTAATTGCTACCACTGACAATAGGAACTACCGTGGTTGTACCTACAAAGTAAAGCACTGCGCCTTCTGTAATATTGCTGATACGAACAAACAGTTCTTCAGAGCCATCCGTATCGACCGACCCTGTCATGGTAATGACTTCGTCTAGCGTGAATGCATCTTTGTTAGCTAGCGGACCTATGTAATCAGGATCATCTATATTGTCTTCGTTAATCTGAATACGATTAACACTGAACTTTCCAGCATCCGCGTCAGCGGTGACATCAATAATGATGTTTTGCTCTACAGAACGGGCCTCAGTTTTATCATTTGCTCCGCCGTTGGCAGTATCTTCATAAGGATTCAGTGTTTCTTCTGTAACCGCTGTTGCTTTGAATTCAATCTGACCCGAGAAATTATCAATAGGGTTAACCACGGTGGTGTTAATGTCTTCTGCTGCTATTTTATATACACCATCCGCCGTCAGAGTAAGCACATTGCCGTCTTTATCAAGAAGCTCAAACTTCCCGTCGCCTTCGATAACTTCTAACTCATAGGTGATCGTTTCAGTTTGAGTGTTATCTTGTGATTCTGCATTCAGCTGTAGTGTGACATTGTCTTCATCTTCGTTGACTTGATACTGATAAGTGCTATTACCATCATCCCAAGTAGCAATATCCGCTACCGCTTCAATCTCGATTTTGAAGCTTGAGTTTACTTTGTGGTCAAGAGTGCCTCCATTATCGATCTCCAATTGATAGCGGATCTCAACACCATTACTATCTGAACCATAGTTTTGGTCAGGGACAAAGAACAGGTTATCGATAGTCGCAATAGTTTGTCTGACTTCACTCGGGTTTAATGCAAAGCTTTGTTGCATTTGAGGCGGTCCAAATAATATTTGACCGTTAGTTTCAGGCGTTAACTTGTGATACTCACCACCCTCAAAGTAATAGAACGTGCCTCTATGGTTACTGTTTTTTATAATCAGTTGACCGATAGACTCGCTGTTATCCCTGTCATTCAGGTTAACCTGAAGCGCAACTTGAGCTGGTGCATTAGGTAAACCGCTTTGGTTGTCTTGTATATTTTCAAGAATCGGAGCATTACCTGCAGCATATGGTATTGTTGAGTCTCTACCCGCATCCTCAAAGGTGGTCACTGTCAGCGCGATTTTCGACGAATTCCTATCCGTAATAGTGATGTCCAAGAGTGTCGATGACGTATCTGAATCGCCATCCTTCGCTGTTACATTAATAGAGAAATTAATTTCATCACCAACATGCTCTAAGTAATTATTGGCTCTAAACTCAATCTCACCATTTGAGTTTATTTTCAGTCGACCCAGCTCTCGAGGATCAACAGCGCCATTGATCTGCTCGTATACTCGTACCTCTTGAGTACCACTATTTAAATCGAAATCACTACTGTAAGGCCCATTGTTCCCTGAACGGAAAACAATTCCACTTCCGTCAAAGGCCTCAATTTTGCTCAGTTCAGCGCCATCAGCGCCTACATCAGTGGCATCAGCAAACATATCGACTATAGAACCGCGATAACCCTGACCTTCAACACGAGTAATCGATTGTGTTGTCACTAATGGAACATCATCCGTCACCGTGATCTTCAGATCGATCGCATTCGATTGGTCGTGATCAAAATCTTCAGCAACGATGGAGAAATCAAGATTTATCGTATTCTCGTTTTCAGCGTCAGGGTGCTTCAGTGGTTTAAATAATTCGAATTGATAGCTGTTATCAGAGGTATCGAAAACAATCTCAAACACCGCTTCATTGCTGGTCACAGTTTGAGCAACGTATGTGGATTTTGTGCCGCTTTGTGAAACAGCTAGCCACTCTAAGCTTTCTCCATCGGAGGTTAAACCGGTCAAGACTAAATCTTCATCAACCAGTTCATACTTCACAACGCCATCGGCACCTTCATCGACGGTGAACAGTCCATTGATGATAGTGTCGTCAGATTGATCCGAACCTATGCCTGAAAGGTCGTCTTCATCAACAACCGTTTCGCCCGTCGGCGGCGCCATTACCGGAACATCATCAATGACTTGAATTGGTAGTTGATACTGGTTGGAGTCATCGCCATCACCGTCTACCGCCACAACATTAAATGGTATGGTTAGGTCATTTGATCCAGTAGCGTGATTTAGAGGGCCAAGTAAAGTGAATGTGTATGACCCATCGTTACCCAGTGCAAGAGTAAAAATCGGAGTCCCGCTTGTGGTCGCACCTTGGTAGGTAGTTGTGTTCGCAGCCCCAGTGACCTCAGTGATCGAAATCGCTTCATTGCCTGATGTCAGAGTAGTTTCTAGAGTGGCTACGTTACGCAGTTCGTAAACCTCTACTTGGTCTGCACTTTCTGTGGTCACAAACGAGCCTGTCGCTTGAGCCACAACAGAGCCTAAATCATCTTCATCAACAACAAACGTACTCGCAACTGTTGTATCCGTAATGACGGGTACATCATCAGTAATAGTCACCGTAAGAGGCTTAATTACTGAATCCGTATTGTCTTGGTCGACCGCAATAACTGGCAAAGTGAAGATTTGAACGTTATTACCTTGCACAGGCAGGTGATCTAACTCTTCTAACAATGTGAAGGTATATTGACCAAGCACCAAACTATCAAAAGTGATGGTGAAAATGTCCGTTTGGACACCACCGTTTTCTACGAAGCCAATATAATTGTCGCTGTTTAGAGGATCTTCTTTTAGCTTAACAACCAGACCATCCGATTTTAGGTCCCCAGTTGTGTTGAACTGCGCAGTATCAATACGGAAGTGGTTCACATCATCACTACCAGATGTAAACGTCATTGTTCCGGTTTGAGTGACCGTTATGCTCGGAGAGGTGCCATCAAGCAGGTTTGCTTCAGCCAAAGCGACTGGTGGTATGTTATCAATAACAGGCGGAGCACCATCTGAAATAGTAAGCGTAACGGTCGACGTGACTTCGTCACCATCTTTATCTTCAGACGTGACCGTAATCGTCTTAACAATATCGCCCCCTGAATGATTGAGGTTGCGATTAGGTTCGAAACGGACATCACCTTCCAGAGTGATATACAGTTTACCTTCAGCAACAGGGAAAACCTGCTCTCCAGTTGTCCCCTGAATTAACGTGTACACGTTGTTATCGTAAGTAAACTGGGTAATCGTTGCCCCGTCGGCACTTTGGTTTGGCATCACATCAACAGTGCCTGTCGTGACAACACCAGCGGCTAAATCTGCAACCGTTGGTTCCGTAATGCTCAGCGTTTGATTTTGCATGCCTTGAACGTCATCGCTGACCGTTACTTTCAATGGCGACATCAATGAGTCATCACCATCGCGGTCTACCGCATAAACGGGCAGTTCAAAGCTCAAGTCATTATTTGCTTGGCCATCAGCATGATCCAATGCTTCAAGTAGCGTAAAGGTGTATTCACCCACCGTGCTAGTAGAGAAGCTAATAGTAAAGACCGGAACTTCTGGGTTGGCTCCGTCTTTCACAAAGCCGATGTACCCCCCAGTCGTGTTTGGATCCGCTTTAAGCTCAACGACCAACCCATTCGATTTGAGCAAACCATTAGTATTAAATTGGTTCGGTTCAATGCGGAAACTGGTGACATTATCACTTTGATTGGTGAACTGAATTGTCTCAGTTTGACTCACAGGCACGGTGCTTGCTGCCGAGCCATCGGTTAGATTAGATTCTGATAGCGTGACGCTAGGAATAGTATTGATGATTGGAATATCACCATCGGTGATGGTCAAAGTCACGGTGGATGTCACCGGATCTTTATCAAAGTCACTTGACGTCACTACGATTGTTTTAACGATGTCTTCGTTGTTTGTATGAACTAAATCGCGATTGGATTCAAAACGCACTTCACCTTGCAGGGTGATGACTAACGTCCCTTCAGTGAAACCAAACCGCTGCTCACCAGTATCTGTTTGAATCAATGTTCTAAGTTGTCCGTCATAAACGAACTGAGTGATTGTTGCACCATCTGCACTTTGAACTGGCATCACATCGACAGTGCCTGTCGTAACAACACCGGCAGCTAAATCTGCAACCGTTGGTTCCGTAATGCTCAGCGTTTGATTTTGCATGCCTTGAACATCATCGCTGACCGTCACTTTCAATGGCGACATCAATGAGTCGTCACCATCACGGTCGACCGCAAAGACAGGTAGTTCAAAGCTCAGGTCATTCTTCGCTTGGCCATCAGCATGATCTAATGCTTCAAGCAGAGTAAAGGTGTACTCACCCACCGTGCTAGTAGAAAAACTAATCGTAAAGACGGGAACCTCTGGGTTAGCTCCATCTTTCACAAAGCCAATGTACGCCCCAGTCGTGTTGGGATCAGCTTTAAGCTCAACAACCAACCCATTCGATTTGAGTGTGTCGTTAGTATTAAACAGGCTTGGCTCAATGCGGAAACTGGTGACATTATCGCTTTGATTGGTAAAGGTAATCGTCTCTGTTTGACTCACCGGCGCGTTGCTTGCGGTTGAGCCGTCTGCAAGATTAGATTCCGATAGCGTGACGCTTGGAATGGTATTAATCGTTGGAATATCACCATCGGTGATGGTCAACTTCACGGTAGATGTCACTGGGTCTTTATCAAAGTCACTTGACGTCACTACGATTGTTTTAACGATGTCTTCGCTGCTCGTGTGGTTTAAATCGCGATTGGGTTCAAAACGCACTTCACCTTGAAGGGTGATGACTAACGTCCCTTCCGTGAAACCGAAGCGCTGCTCACCAGTATCTGTTTGAACCAATGTTCTAAGTTGTCCGTCATAAACGAACTGAGTGATTGTTGCACCATCTGCACTTTGCACTGGCATCACATCAACCGTGCCTGTCGTGACAACACCAGCAGCCAAATCAGCCACCGTTGGCTCAGTAATGGTCAACGTTTGGTTTTGCATGCCTTGCACATCATCGCTGACCGTCACTTTCAATGGCGACATCAATGAATCGTCACCATCGCGGTCGACGGCAAATACAGGCAGTTCAAAGCTCAGATCGTTCTTTGCTTGGCCATCAGCATGATCTAATGCTTCAAGTAGAGTAAAGGTGTACTCACCCACCGTGCTGGTAGAAAAGCTAATAGTAAAGACGGGAACCTCTGGGTTGGCTCCATCTTTCACAAAGCCAATGTACTGGTTGCTGTTTTGTGGATCGACACGTAACTCGACGGCTAACCCGCCCGATTTAAGCGCGTCGTTGGTGTTGAATTGAGCAGGATCGATACGGAACTTGACTACATCATCACTTTGATTGGTAAACGAGATCGTCTCGGTTTGACTCACAGGCGCGTTGCTTGCTGCCGAGCCATCTGTAAGGTTAGATTCTGATAGCGTGACGCTTGGAATAGTATTGATGATTGGAATATCACCATCGGTGATGGTCAACTTCACGGTAGATGTCACTGGGTCTTTATCAAAGTCACTTGACGTCACTACGATTGTTTTAACGATGTCTTCGCTGCTCGTGTGGTTTAAATCACGATTGGGTTCAAAACGCACTTCACCTTGAAGGGTAACAAACAGTTTTCCCTCAGGCACAGTGATAAGCTGCTCTCCCGTTAAGCCCTGATTCAAGGTGTAAACGGTATTATCATACGTGATCTGGGTAATGGTCGCGCCATCAGCACTCTGATCAGGCATCACATCAATGGTGGCAGTCGTCACCTTACCAGCAGCCAAATCCGCAACCGTCGGTTCAACAATATTGAGCACACCATCTTTCATGATTTGCACATCATCACCGATGGTCATTGTAAGCGGGGAAATTCGCGAGCTATCGCCATCAGTGTCCACGGCGTAAACAGGCAGTTCAAAACTTAGCTCGTTATTTGCAAGGCCATCTTCATGATCTAACGCTTCAAGCAGCGTGAAGGTGTATTCCCCTAATGTACTTGTAGAAAAGCTAATCGTGAATACTGGGACATCAGGGTTTACCCCATCGTTAACAAAACCTATGTAAGTACCTGAGTTCTGGGGGTCTTCCTTGAGTTCAACGACAAGCCCATTCGATTTGAGCGTATCATTAGTATTGAACAAGTTTGGATCAATTCGAAAACTCGCGACATCATCACTACCGGCTGTAAACGTAATCGTTTCAGTGGCGCTAACCGCATTTCCGCTTGGCGAAGATCCATCACCAAGATTCGTTTCAGATAATGTCACTGGTGGAACTAGGTTAATTACCGGATCTTGGCCATCAGTAATACTAAGATCAAGCGTTGAGAAGCTCTCGTCGCCATCAGCATCTTCAGCTAAAAAGGCAAATTGTTTTACTATGGTTTCGCTGCTTGAGTGGTTAATATCACGAGCGACTTCAAAACTAAAATCACCATTGAGTGAAATCGTTGCGACCCCTTCTGTAAATGGGAAAGTTTGTGCCGCATCTGGGAGTAGATTTTGGTCTAACTTGTATTCGACCCCATCGTAAGACAATGATTGGATTGTCGAACCATCCGCACCCTCAAAGTTGAATAGATTATAAGAAACAACAGTATCACCCGCCAAAGTCGGTTCATCGACGGAAACGACATTATCGATGAGTTCGACCACATCATCTTTTACACTAATTAAGATCTCAGCAGCTTCTGGTGTGTTTGACCCACCAGACAGTGCAGAGCGGTCACCATCCGCGTCAACCGCGTAAATGGGCAATACAAAGGTTAGCAACTCACCTTCAGCACCTTGGTGTGAAAGCGATTCGTACAGAGTAAATTCATAATTCCCCAATGATGGACTATCGACTTTAACGTCAAAGACCGTAATTCGAGATCCATTGACCTCGACATAACCTTCATACGTTCTCACGCCATTGGTTTGACTAACTAACTCTAATTGAACGGCAGCACCATTAGAAACCAAGGCTCCCGTTGTATTAAATTCAGTCGGTTCAAGTTCGTAATGGTCAATAATGTCACTTTCAAAAACACTTGCTGTGATACTGCCAATACCGCCTACTAGGGTTGTTCCTTCTTGTGAGCCGCCAACAATGCCTGACTCATCAACATCGATGCCATCAACATTAATAATGAACGGGCTATCACCATCAGAGATATCAACCTTAATCGTATTCGTTACGACATCCTGGTCAAAATCGGTAACCGTAATCGGTAGAGAGAATGAAAACGTGTCGGAGCTCACTTCTTCAATTGGTTTAAACTGTTGGAAATTATATGTGCCATCGGTATCGAGGGAGATTGTGAGAACAACCTCACCTCTCCCTTGAATAGACAGAGTGATCGTTGTTCCGTCATCAGACAGTCTTGCAACCGTATTTTGGTTATCACTGAGCATCCCATCAAACTCTTCTAACGCACTTGCAGCAAAGACAGCAGATTGAAGTTTATCACTTCCAATATTAGAAAAAGTGCCTTCAATAGGTGCACTACTCGTTTCTACATTATTGATATTCACGCTTTCAGCAGACGGATTCACTCCGTCAAATAAAGTAACCAGCGCATTAATTGGTGATGCTATTGGGTTTCCTGCGGAGTCTTCACCTTGAATATCAAAAGCAAAGTTAATTTGATCGCCAGTATAAGAGACCTGCCCACCACCGATAGACGGAACATGATCAATAGATTGAGAAATCGTGGTGGTTAATGAGATATCGATATTATTGCCAACACTAGTAGCATCAATATCGATACGTAATACTTCGTCAGTACCTTGAACACCAACAATGGAATTCGTTACCGAGTCGTAAGTAAACGTGACAACTTGGCCGCTTGATGTAATGTCGTCATTAAGCTCACTTAGGAGTGAAGCAAGGGAGAGTGTGTCTGGGACAAAAGAATCTGGGTCTAGAGCTAAACTGCCCGCAATAATCGTTTCTGTGGTCGTAATAGATTGGGGGTAGGTATTGCCAGAAATAGAACCTTCAGTGACTGATTCGCTGATCGATTGACCACCAGCTGAACGGGTGATCGTTCTAAATTCCTCTCGAGTTTCCTCTACCTCTTCTTTCGCAAGCCCTGATGTCTCAAAGAATGTCGAGGGCTGAGTTTGAATATTATTGTATTCAATCGTAACAAAGCCAGCATTTGCAGAGCCTAGCCCTTCACCAGCAGCCGTTGCTTCCAAAATTTCAGTAGGATCGGCGCCGCCTAAAATAGCTTCTTGGATTGCCGCAATATCATCGTCAGTAAAGGCTCCGTCGTCAGATTGCTCTAAATCGAAGTTGACCTCTCCGGCGATTGGGGCATCTGCCCAAGACAATTCTTGGTCAATACATCCAACACAATTATCGCCAACCAGAACCTCACCATTTGGAGCACCCAATACAAGTTCTGCATTATTTGCGGTAATGACTATCTCATTTTCACGGATGATATCGCCAACTAGAACTTTTTTTGGGTTGCCGTCAGGTGTTACTACAACCACATCCCCACTTACTGCTTCAACAACCGCAGCTTGGCGCGAAACCTCAATATCCATATATCCCCCGTTATCACAAGCACTCTTATCTAGAGCTGTACAAATTATTTTTGTTAATCATTACAGGCTTTACTCAAATTCATACTTACCCCTCATCAATGGCCAATCTTTTGTTGTGCCTCTTCGAGTTGAAAAGAGATAAGTATTTAACCTGTTTTTTTTATAGTTTACTTACTGTTAAGCCTAGTCTTCCCCATAAAAAATGCCATGTCTGTGCTAAGAGACTCCTTTTCACAAATTCACTTATTCTCTATGGATTTCTAAAACACAAATTAAACGTTAGTAGTGCATTGATTTATATGCAAATAAACTCACAGCGATGTTACATCTCTTTAATCCTATAAAGATATACAGGAATAAAGTAGATAAATCATGAGCGAATATAAGACATTGCTTGAGGCAAACGATGTGATAGCAATAAAGCAGAGAGTAGTCCCAAACTTGAGACAATGTTCAGCACAAAGCGGATGAAAAACCATTTATTAAGCGTATATTTCGCCAATTTCATATATACCCATCAACATATTAAGGTGCTATGGAGGAACAATAGTCATGACTTATCATTGGATATACACATATCAAAAGGAATACGTTTTAGGACAAAACAATAGATACAAAAAAGCCGCCCGAGTTTAACTCGGGCGGCTTTTAGAAGATCATGTACCGCAATATTGTGTTTATCTGTAAAACGAGATTGCCACGTTCAACATGCCTCGCTAACTATTTTATTTTGTTAAGCGATTTGCAGTCCAAACATAAAGCAGCTCAAGTGCGATAGTTGCGCCAGCTAGAGCGGTAATTTCGCTTTGGTCATAGGCAGGAGACACTTCTACAACGTCCATACCAACCATGTTAATACCCTGTAAGCCACGAATGATTTTGAGTACTTTATCTGAGTTCAAACCACCACACACAGGCGTCCCAGTACCCGGCGCAAAAGCAGGATCCAGACAATCGATATCAAACGTTAGGTAAACTGGCTTATCACCAACAATGCCTTTCACTTGAGCAATGATCTCATCCACGCTCATGTCATTCGCTTGCATCGCATTGATAACATTAAAGCCATGACCTTCCTGCTTATACTCTGTACGAATACCTATTTGCACAGAATGCTCAGGCGAGATTAACCCTTCATTTGGCGCATGGTAGAACATAGTACCGTGATCGTAACGACTACCCTGACTGTAAGTATCAGTGTGCGCGTCAAAATGAATCAGAGCCATTTCACCGTACTTCTTGCCGTATGCTCTTAGCAAAGGCAATGTAATGAAGTGATCGCCACCTAACCCTAACAGTGTTTTACCGCTGTTTAGAATCGCATCAGCGGCTGCTTCTAGACGCTGAGTTAAGTCTTCTGCATCACCGCAATCAAACACAAGATCGCCAGCATCAATCACCGAGGTGTGTTCAAATACATTGAAGTCCCAAGGAAATTTTTTGCCTTCCCACGCCAAGTTTACAGACGCACGACGAATCGCATCAGGCCCCATACGAGCACCCGGACGACCCGACGTCGCCATATCTAACGGCGCGCCCAACACAACCACATCAGCATCGTTATCAATTGGGTTCTGTACCAATGGACGACGCATAAAAGTCATCGCGTTGGAGTACAGCGAGTAATCTGGTTTGGTAAATAGATCGTTCATTAAAAATCCTCAAGATAGGTGTAACCCATCAAGCCTTGCTCTAACTCTTCAAGTACGCTTTGTTGCTCTTGTGCTGGTACTTTCGCCGTGACCAAATCTTTGTAGTTCTGACGAATCAGATCCGTATCAATGTGAACATAACGCATCATGTCTTCAACCGTATCGCCTTCATTGATGTAGTCGATATTCGCTTGGCCACTTTCATCAACATTCACCACTACACTGTGGGTATCACCAAATAGGTTATGCATATCACCCAAGATCTCTTGGTATGCGCCTACTAAGAAAAAGCCCATCAGGTATGGTTCATCTGGGTTCCATGCAGGAACTGGCAGAGTCGTTTCAATTCCTTGGCCATCAACATACTGGTCAATCGTACCGTCAGAATCACAAGTAATATCCAGTACTACAGCGCGTCGCTCGTCCGCATTATCCAAACCACTTAGAGGCAATACAGGGAATACCTGATCGATACCCCACGCATCTGGTAAAGATTGGAACAGCGAGAAGTTCACGAAGAACTTGTCGGCTAAACGCTCGCTCAACTCATCCAAAATAGGACGGTGATAACGGTTCTTAGTACTCATACGAGAACTAAGTTCATAGTTAATACGCAAAGACATCTGCTCTGCCCAAGCACGGTGCTGAAGATTCAGCATACCTGTGGCAAATTGATTGTGCGCTTCTGCGATATCACTCTGCGTGTCGTTGTAGATCTCGATCAACGCTCGGTCATCATTACCCGCATCTAGCTCTAAGAAATTCTTCCACATGTTGTTTAGCAACATTGGTGCGTCAACTTCAGGCGCAGCCATATCTTCCGGAGAATAGCTTTCTGTACCGATCACGTTAGTAACAAGCACAGCGTGATGCGCAGTCAACGAACGACCAGATTCAGAAATGATCACGGGTTGTGGCTGATTGTAGAGCTTACAAATATCCCCTACTGTCATTACGATATTTCGAGCGTACTCAAGCAAGCCGTAGTTCATTGAGTTTGAAGACTGGCTACGTGTGCCGTCGTAATCAACCGCCAAACCACCACCAACATCTAAGTACTTCAATTGAGCACCGATATCGCGCAGTTCACAGTAGAAACGAGCCGCTTCGCTCACACCATTTCGCACATCACGAATATTGGCCATTTGTGAACCAAGATGGAAATGCACTAACTCTAGAACATCGAGTTGATCTTCTGCTTTTAAACGTTCAATAACAGTCAGCACTTGTGATGCAGACAAACCGAACTTCGACTTCTCACCACCACTTGCTTGCCATTTACCTGCGCCTTGAGAAGCAAGACGAATACGTAAACCTAAACGAGGTTTCACGCCAAGCGCTTTCGCTTCAGAAAGAACAAGATCAAGCTCAGATAGCTTCTCTAGAACGATAAATACTTTATGACCCAGCTTTTCGCCAATAAGAGCAAGACGGATGTATTCTCTGTCTTTGTAACCGTTACACACGATCACCGAGCTCGCTTTTTGAGCCAGTGCCAATACCGCTAATAATTCAGGCTTGCTGCCCGCCTCTAGGCCTAGCTGCTTTTGCTCTAATTGAGCTTGGCTCGCTAAGATCTCATCAACCACTTCTTTTTGTTGGTTAACTTTAATCGGGTAAACAAGCAAGTAACGGTTGTCATACTGATATTCATCGATCGCTTGGTTAAATGCGTTACAGATATTGTGCACACGTTGATGCACTATTTGAGGAAAACGCACAAGAGCAGGCAAACCAATATTTCTCTGCTCTAACTGTTTTACGATCTGACTTAGCGGAACTTGATGATCGGTTTCGCTCGGTGATACATACACCTCGCCATTATCATCAATTCCATAAAAACCTTGGCTCCAGTGCTTTACATTATACTCAGCACGGATGCGTTCCAAATTAACCGAATTTTCCAATTCTAGAGACCTCACACTATAGGGCCATCGACAGAAGATACCTCATTGGAATAGCGAGGTATAACCCAACAAAAAACGTTCGAAAACGATTTGTTGGCTGCATTAACCGATATTATTAAGAGTGAGTCCAACCATTGATATTTGTGGTTACGATTACGTTTTTTTATCGTCGACCCGACTTAAAGTGACAGGTAAGGTATTACAAGGTTTTAGGCCAAAAAACAGGCTGAAGCGCATTAGATTTAAAGCACTTTCTAACAAAGAATCAGGTGAATAAAATACCAAAGACACATAAAATTCTTAGCTAATCTGGTCAAGTTAAGTCAGGGTTGTGACAAATATGCGCACTTCCCAATCTGAACTCTCGCTATCACAAACACAACTTGTATCCCGTGATTCGATACCTATAAACACTTCGTTCTTCCAACTAAAACTCGCTCACTTCAATGTTGTAGCCGCTCAATTATTGAACTTTTCTCGTGCATATCTTGTATTCGATTCGATCTTCTTGTAAATTCAACCGACCAATCGGTCAGCTTTCGAATTTAGGGGATACTATGAGCCATAATCTAGACCTTGAACCAAACACGTCGAGCATCAACGACATGGATCAAATGTTCAACCGACAAAAAGATCACTACCGCTGTAATGTTAATCCAACGCTTGAGCAGAGAAGAAAAAACCTCTCAGAATTAAAAGCGTTGCTAATGCGCTATCAAGAGCAGTTGATTGAGGCAGTATCTGAAGATTATGGCCATCGAGCAAAACACGACAGCTTGATTGCTGATATCACCCCTTCTCTTCACCAGATCAATTACAGCCTGAAGAACCTTAAGAAATGGTTGAAGCCATCTCGCAGAAAAGCAGGCTTAATGCTGACACCCGCGAAGATCACCGTTCATTATCAACCAGTGGGTGTTGTCGGTATCATTGTTCCTTGGAACTTCCCGGTGATGCTCTCTTTAGGGCCCCTCATCACTGCGTTGGCGGCAGGTAATACTGCAATGCTCAAGATGTCTGAGTTCACTCCAGCGACAAACCGAGTTTTGAAAGCGATGTTGGCTGAAGGATTTAACGAAGATCAGGTTGCGATTATCGAAGGTGAAGCTGACGTTTCCGCGAAATTTAGCCAACTCCCGTTTGACCATATTCTATTCACAGGGTCGACCTCTGTGGGTAAGCACGTAATGAGAGCAGCAGCCAACAACTTAACGCCAGTCACTTTGGAATTGGGTGGCAAGTCTCCAACGATTATTGCTCCGGACTTTGATGTCGCTGACGCCGTTGAACGCATCCTGTTTGCAAAAAGCTTGAACGCTGGCCAGATTTGCGTGGCGCCCGATTACATCTTATTACCACGAGAAAAAGTCGACGCGTTCATCACAGCTTATAAGCTGTACTTCAAAAAGCTGTATAAAGCAGGCATTGAGAGCAAAGACTTAACTTCAGTGATCGATATGCGTCAATACAATCGTTTGAAGGGGGTGATTACAGATGCTCAATCTAAAGGCGCAGTTGTTCACACTGTCACCGAGCAAGCACAAGACGATGTGAACCACAGAATGACGCCACACCTTCTAACCGAAGTGAACGACGACATGCTCGCAATGCAAGAAGAGTTGTTTGGCCCCGTACTGCCTATCGTTCCTTATGATTCTATTGAAGAAGCGATCAGCTACATCACAACAAGAGAACGTCCGCTTGCTTTGTACCTGATGAGTCATGATAAGCAGACTCAAGATCTAATCTTATCGAGCACGCACTCTGGCGGCGTGTGTATTAATGATTCTTTGGTGCATGTGGCTGCAGAAGACGCGCCGTTCGGTGGTATAGGCCCTTCAGGCATGGGACACTACCATGGCATTGAAGGCTTTAAGACCTTTAGTCATGCTAAAACCGTTCTAAGTAGAGGTAAAATTAACTTCACCAAGTTAATGCACCCTCCTTACAACAACCCAATTAAAAAGATTCTGTTCAAAGTACTCAATAGATGATCACTAAAAGACAAAAAATCCTAGATGCTGCACTCCTGCTTTTTTCTCAGCAAGGGCTAGAGGGCACATCTACAGGACAAATAGCGAAAACAGCAGGCGTCGCAAAAGCGACACTGTTTCATCACTTTGAGAACAAGTCTCTACTGATTGATGAACTGTTTCGTGAACTGAAAATAGAGCTATTTTCTACCCTTGACCAGCACACAGAAATCGCTGAACAAGATCGCTACCAAGCCTTTAAGTTCATGTGGATTACAGGGCTTGAATGGGCTTTAAAAAATCCAGTTGCGATGAAGTTTTTCACCAATGTTCATTTCGACCCGACGACTCAAACTCGAGAAGTGATTGTTTCAAAGATGTTCGCATCGTTAGACGAGATCATTTTGAAAGGACAAGAAACTGGTGAGCTGATGGTGTTAGACATCAACCTTGTTAGGCACTTCATCCACAGCCACTTTTTGATTTGTGCAAACTGGTTGATTGAGCAGAATGAGTTACCACCAGAGCAGTCAGCCAAGTACATCAGCGATAGCTTTGACATGTGCTGGCGAGCTGTCGGCGGACGAAACCTGTAATTTTCAAATTCTTTGAAGCTCTTGCTTTAAAAGAACACTCTAAAGCTCCTCATGGTTATATCTATATATAAGCATGAGGCGCTTTAATTATTTGGATACATTTTAATCACATCACCATATTGACTTTAAGCAGTCTCTTTCAGTAACATCCCACCATCATTTCAAAAGAGAATAACGCCATAATGAAGTACTAACATCCTGACATCCGATTTATTTTTATAAAAATCATTTGGACACTCGGGGTTAGTGGGCGTTACTTCGTCATCTATTTTCGCGACAAATCAAGTTCTTAAAGATCCGTCTTTTGACAACATGTATCTTGCAGAACTGTACCTCAAAGACAGAAATTATCTCAGCGCAGCTTTCTATCTTTGATTGGTCATCTACCTAAGTAACGTCTTGGCGATCTATTCTTAGACTCCCATGTTGGTGTCTATGTAGAAAAGCGCCTCACCCCTTTTACTCGTTTACACGTAAAGGGAGGTATTTTTATGCCTACTATATTAGCCAACAATCTCTCATTCCAACTCGATACTGGTGAGTGGTTATTCAAAGACATCACCTTTAATCTGAACACGCGCCTTACAGGTCTAGTTGGAAGAAATGGAGCTGGGAAGTCACTACTGCTTTCGTTACTGGTCGGGCAAACACAACCCACATCAGGCAGTGTTTCCAGACAAGGCTCGATCGGCTTTTACTCCCAGTTGCCTTCAAAGCTATTGGATAGCACAACCAGCATTGCTGACTTCTTGGGGATCACCGAAAAGTTAGACGCATTACATGCCATAGAACAAGGCAGCTGCGAACTTCAGCACTTCAATATCGTTGGCGAGGATTGGGATTTACAAGCGAACACAAAGCAACTTTTAGCCACATTGAAAATAACCAGTGGGTTAACCACACCGTGCCATACATTGAGTGGCGGGCAGCTATCCCTACTGCAGCTTCATCGCTTATTCGTATCAAACTACGACGTACTGATTCTCGACGAACCGACAAACCATTTGGATAGCGACGGGCGTAATTGGTTACTAGAACAGTGCCAGTTGTTTGAAGGCAAGGTACTTGTCGTCAGCCATGATCGAAGCTTATTGATACACATGGAAGGGATCTATCATCTCAACAGTTTGGGATTACGTTTCTACAAAGGGAATTACGATGATTACTTCACGCAAATGTCGAGTCAAAGTGAAGCACTGGACAAGCAGATAACGCATCATCAATCGGAAAAGAAACGACTCGAGCGCCAAGCTCAGATTAACAAGGAAAAGCTCAACAACGTGAGGCTCAAGGTAACCGACTCCGAAAATCGGGTAGCCAACCCAAGATATTATTGGATGCAATGAAAGATAAAGCAGGGCGAACCCAAGGTGCATCGGCAACAAGCCACAAGAACTTAAAGGATCAAAACCAACATAAACTTCAATCTCTTCAAGAACAACAAGAACAACTGAAGCCGCAAGCGTTGTACCTACAACAAGCGAATCGTTCTAAAAAACAGTCACTATTAACCGTTGAAGAGTGTCGCCTAAGTTTTGGTTCTGGTGCTCCTATTAGCTTCTCTCTATCACAAGGAGAACGATGTTATCTAACTGGGGCTAATGGGTGCGGAAAATCGACACTGTTAAAAGCCATTCACGGCCAACACTCGAACTATATCGGGCCCATTAAGCGCTTAGGAGCGACCGTATACTTGGATCAACACTTTGGCCTGTTAGACACCAACGACACCATGTTCGATAGTTTGATGACACACAGCTTTGGGTTAACAGAAAGTGACGCTCGAACCTTGTTGGCAGGGATTGGGTTCAGACGAGAGTCTGTATACCGAAAAGTGGCACATTTAAGTGGTAGTGAAAAAATGAAACTGGCGATGTTGATCGTTAGCCACAAGCAAGACTCCCCGCTTCTATTACTCGATGAGCCAGACAACCACCTAGACATCGACTCAAAGCAAATATTGGCGTCCGCTTTACGTGAATACCAAGGCGCATTTATCTTGGTGAGTCATGACAGCGACTTTGTTGAGGAGGTCGGCGTCAGCCAAAACCATATACGACTTTAACCTTTGTAAAATCGTTCACTTAGTTTAGTTAAGCGAGCATCGTTCCGGTGCTCGCCTTTCTTGATTGAGACAAGTAAACTACGCGCCTCGAACATCTATTCATAAGGCTAAGGTTTGCATACTCTAGAACAATTAAAATCAGGGCAACTAAACGGTATTAAGCGCTTACAACTGTCAGAAGGTCTCACCGAATTTCCACTAGAGATCTTAGATCTCGCTGATTCTCTTGAGATCCTAGACCTTTCAGGCAATCAGCTGTCAGATCTACCAGAAGAGTTATCACAGCTGACTAACCTGCGTATTATCTTCGCGTCGAATAACCTGTTCACGCACCTGCCTGATGTTCTGGGGTTACTTCCTAAGCTTGAAATGGTTGGCTTCAAAACCAACCAAATCAAAACCGTTAGCGAGCAGTCTCTACCGATTCAACTACGTTGGTTAATCCTGACCGACAATGAGATCGAGGTTCTGCCTAGCTCGCTAGGTGAAAGACCACGACTACAGAAACTGGCATTAGCAGGCAACAAGATTCGCGTTTTGCCAGAAAGCATGGAAAACCTATCAAACCTTGAGCTGGTTCGTCTGTCTGCAAACCAACTGACTGAATTCCCAGAGTTCCTTATCAAGCTACCAAAACTGGCTTGGTTAGCGTTTGCGGGTAACCCGTTTTGCAAACACCCAAGCAGCTTAGATAGCGTGCCTGCCGTAAGCTCACAATGCTACTCACTGAATCAAGTTCTTGGGCAAGGTGCGTCTGGGGTAATTTCTCATGCTAACTGGTTAAACGGCGACTTTGATTTCCCAAAAGAAGTGGCGGTTAAAGTATTCAAAGGCGAAGTGACCAGTGACGGTTACCCACACGATGAACTTGAAGCGTGTCTTCAAGCTGGTCATCATAGCAACCTAGTGAAGTCTATCGCTCAAGTTGATGAAGAGAACTACCTAGCATTGGTGATGGAGCTTATCCCGAGCAACTTCTACAACCTAGGTTTGCCCCCTACTCTTGAAAGCTGCACTCGTGATACATTCAACGAAGGCTTTAAGCTTTCAATTGCTCAGATCAATAGCATTACCGAACAGATGATTGATGTGTTTGAACACCTTCATGCCAACAAAGTTTGTCATGGTGATCTATACGCACACAACACTTTGGTTAACGAGCAAGGTCAGATGATCTTTGGTGACTTCGGAGCAGCAACTATCTACGGTTATCTGACTGAAGAGCAGCAACAAGGCATTCGACAAATCGAAGCGCGTGCACTGAAGTACTTTATTGAAGACCTATTGACGGTATGTACAAAGCAAGACCAAGACAGCAAGCTTTATACTCGATTGGCGAACTTCGAAGCTTAATGGCTTAACTTAATAGCGCGTTGATTAGAAGTACTCAGTCGAATTGAAAACAACAAAGCCAACATCACTGTTGGCTTTTTATTTGCTCATAAAACGAATCAGCGTTTAGCTTTCAACTTGAACAAGCTTCAAGTACGAATGTAGCTCACCGTTCTTATACTCAACCGCAGAATGGATATTAAGGTCTTTACACGCGACAACATCAAACTGGTAACGATTGTCACCTTTATTGATTTCGACTTGCAGCAGCCCGCTTTTAAGCAACCAATGACCTTGGGTTTCAAATCGGTCAAACAAACGATATTCCGTTAGACTACCATCAGAATGAAAGTGAACCTCGGTAATGTACCCTGCTGGGCAACTTTTTACCCAAGTCCGCCCTAAGACATCTTCTTCAACAAAGTTTCTTTTGCTCTCGCACCACTTTAAATAATCGGCACTCTCGCTCAGTTCACTATCAAGGTCATTCTTAGACAGTAACGTTTGCTCTTGCTGTTCACGACAATAAAGCTGAAGCAGTGTCTGCTGGTTATTACTCATTAATCGCCACCCCTAGCTAGTCAATCTAATCCAATCAGGCTTAAGCTACCAACTCATAAGAGACAACATACAGTTCAGAGATCCCTGGGTAGATATCTTGAATCACATCCTTGAGGACATCTAGCGTCATGTTCTCTTGCTGAGCATGGAATTCACCTAAGTCATCAAACAAGATTGGTTCTACGCTAATGATCTTAAGATTACAGAATACACGTCCCTGCTCTAGCGTTGATACTTCTACAACACTGCCCGGCTGGTAATCGCGCTCAGATTCATCGCGAATAGTAATCGTCTTCTTGCCAGAAAGGATGTCAGTTTCAAAACGTTCGAAGAACGTCATAGTAGTCGGTGCGGTCATTTATCTCGGTCGCTTAACATTTAAAGGTTAGGTAAATGTTTATATACCAGAATGCTTGTTCAAGCGAATAAAAATTAGATGCGAGAGAATGCGGCAAAGCCAAATAGCAGGCAATAAAAAAGGAGAACCGAAGTTCTCCTTTTATTAAACCTTTAAGCTAACTCTAAATTATAGAGATGCTTTCGCTTTTTCAACTAGAACAGCAAATGCTGCTTTGTCGAATACTGCGATGTCAGCAAGAATCTTACGGTCGATCTCGATAGATGCTTTCTTAAGGCCATTGATGAAACGGCTGTAAGATAGACCATTTTGACGAGATGCCGCGTTGATACGTGCAATCCAAAGTTGACGGAATTGACGTTTCTTGTTGCGACGGTCACGGTAAGCGTATTGACCAGCTTTGGTAACTGCTTGGAAAGCTACGCGGTAAACACGTGAACGTGCTCCGTAGTAACCTTTAGCTTGTTTTAGAACTTTCTTATGACGTGCACGAGCTTGTACACCACGTTTTACGCGAGGCATTATGCTTCTCCTAAACTAAACGAATTTATAAACTAAAAAGAATTAAGCGTATGGCATCATACGTAGAACTTGAGCAACTTCACATTTAGGAAGGATCGAGTTCGGACGTAGCTGACGCTTGTTCTTAGTAGTACGCTTAGTCAGGATGTGACGTTTACCAGCGTGCTTAAACTTAATACCACCAGCAGTTTTCTGGAAACGCTTAGCAGCACCTTTGTTGGTTTTCATCTTAGGCATGATGAATAACTCCGCATTGTTGAGTTGTTAATAACATAGTAATTAGGGCGAATAAAACCCCGCAACCTGAGGCTGCAGGGTTTAATTACTTGCAAAGCCGTTAATTACTTCTTTTTAGGGGCCAACACCATGATCATCTGGCGACCTTCAATTCTCGTTGGGAAAGATTCGACAACTGCAAATTCTTCAGTATCTACTTTCAAACGATTAAGAACGTCAACACCGATTTCTTGGTGAGCCATTTCGCGGCCACGGAAGCGAATTGTTACCTTCACTTTGTTGCCGTCTTCAAGGAAACCAGTCAGGTTGCGTAGTTTTACCTGATAGTCTCCAATATCAGTTCCAGGTCGGAATTTAATTTCCTTGATCTGAACCTGCTTTTGCTTTTTCTTCTGCTCTTTCGCAGCTTTGCTCTTCTCGAAGAGGAACTTACCGTAGTCCATCACACGACAAACTGGCGGCTCGGCGTTAGGGCTGATCTCTACAAGATCCATACCAGCTTCATTTGCAGCTTCCATCGCTTCAGCGATTGTTACTACACCAACAGCTTCGCCGTCTGCGCCAGTTAGACGCACTTCACGAACGCCACGAATGTCACCGTTTAAACGGTGCTGGTTTTGTTTGGCCGGTTGTTGGCCACGTCTTCCGCCTTTAATAGCTATTCCTCCAGATTGAGCTTACGGCTTGAAACCTCGGCTTGGATGTATGAAATAAAGTCATCCACTTTAAATTTGCCAAGGTCCTTACCTTTACGTGTACGTACTGCAATTTCGCCGGCTTCCATTTCTTGGTCACCACACACAAGCATGAACGGTACACGTTTCAAAGTATGTTCGCGGATTTTAAAGCCAATCTTCTCATTTCTCAAGTCTGCTTTGACTCTAAATCCACTTTTTTGCAGTTTTTTCGTAATTTCTTGTACATATTCAGACTGTTTGTCTGTAATGCCCATTACAACTGCTTGTTCTGGCGCCAACCACGTTGGGAAGAAGCCAGCGTATTCTTCAATAAGAATACCAATGAAGCGTTCTAGTGAACCTAAAATCGCGCGGTGGATCATAACTGGCGTGTGACGCTCGTTATCTTCACCTACGTAAGTAGCACCTAAACGTTCTGGTAATGCAAAATCGAGCTGCACTGTACCACATTGCCAAGCGCGGTCCAAACAATCATGCAAAGTAAATTCAATCTTAGGTCCGTAGAACGCACCCTCGCCTTCTTGAATCTCGTATGCAATGTCCATTGCCTCTAGCGCTTGCTTAAGGTCAGCCTCTGCACGGTCCCACATTTCGTCTGAACCTACACGCTGTTCTGGACGAGTAGATAGCTTAACAACGATGCTTTCGAAGCCGAAAGTTGTGTAAGTATCGTAAACCATTTCAATACAAGCTTTAACTTCTTGTTGAACTTGGTCTTCAGTACAGAATACGTGAGCATCATCTTGAGTGAAGCCACGAACACGCATAATGCCGTGAAGTGCGCCAGACGGCTCGTTACGGTGACATGAGCCGAACTCAGCCATACGTAGCGGTAGATCACGGTAAGATTTCAAACCTTGGTTGAAGATTTGAACGTGACCAGGACAGTTCATTGGCTTGATAGCGTATTCACGGTTCTCTGAAGAAGTAGTGAACATCGCTTCAGCGTACTTATCCCAGTGACCAGAGCGTTCCCAAAGAACACGGTCCATCATTAATGGGCCTTTAACTTCTTGGTAATCGTACTCAGTCAGTTTTTGACGAATAAATACTTCTAGCTCACGGAAGATAGTCCAACCGTTGTGGTGCCAGAACACCATGCCTGGTGCTTCTTGCTGCATGTGGAATAGGTCAAGCGCTTTACCGATTTTACGGTGGTCACGTTTAGCCGCTTCTTCTAGGCGCACAAGGTGAGCTTTAAGTGCCTTCTTGTCGTGGAATGCAGTGCCGTAGATACGTTGAAGCATCTTGTTGTCACTGTTACCACGCCAGTATGCACCCGCTACGTTAAGTAGAGTGAAGTGCTGGCAGAAGCTCATGTTAGGCACGTGTGGACCACGACACATATCGATGTATTCTTCGTGATGGTACAGGCCTGGACGATCGTCTTTAGAAACGTTCTCGTCCAAGATTTCAATCTTGTAAGTCTCGCCGCGAGCTTCGAATGCGTCGCGCGCTTCCTGCCAGCTAACTTTCTTCTTAACAACCTGGTACTTGGTCTTCGCTAGCTCTTTCATGCGCTTTTCGATCTTTTCTAGATCTTCTTGCGTTAGAGAGTGCTCAAGGTCGATATCGTAGTAGAAACCGTTATCAATAGTAGGACCGATCGCCATTTTCGCTTCTGGAAAAAGCTGCTTAATCGCGTGACCTAAAAGGTGAGCACAAGAGTGACGAACGATCTCAAGGCCATCAACTTCATCTTTAGCTGTGATGATTTCTAGGCTTGCATCGTTTTCGATAAGATCACAAGCATCAACACGCTCGCCATCTACACGACCAGCAATGGTTGCTTTCGCAAGACCAGGACCGATTGATAGGGCAACATCTAGAGTTGATACAGGGTTGTCAAATTGACGCTGACTACCGTCAGGAAGAGTAATAATTGGCATTATTTGTCCTTTACAGTGGTGTTGCACACCAAGCAACACATGAAAATGTTTAATATATGTTTTTCAACCAACAAGTATGTTGATCGGAGATATATGCATAATAAAGATACCCACATAGAAGCAAATACAGATGCCCCATTTGTGAGTAGCCGAACATTGTAACGAAATTATATGAAATGACAATGTTAGTCCCACAGCGCCACAAAAACTACATAACTTAAATGTCTCTTCTATACAGGGCCTTCTAACACCCTAAGCTAACGTTCAATGATTGATTCTTTGTCTTTATTTACAAACAAAAAAGCCGAACGGTTAAGCTCGGCTTTAGAAGTTGTATTGTCTTATCTCTATTAATCGACAGAGCGACTACTAACAGAGAGTTAACTACGCACTCATGATTCTTGATACAGCGTTGCGAATGTCTGAGTCGGCTGCGTTAGCTGGCAAGCTGAATGAGATATATTGGTCGCCACGGAAGCTCATTGAGCGGTCGATTTCTGCTAGGCAGTGAACCATAGAGCCATCGACGATGAATGACAGCTCGATCTCTTTATTATTCATAAAACCTCCGCTGCGAAATTCAATCTCTTGATAACAACCGGAGCGAGAAGCAAAGCTGTTGCCTTTTAAGAAGCCCTTCTCTACATCCGCTTTCACCATTGCCATACCCGATGCTTCCACACCTTGGATAATTTTAGCGACTGTTGGCAGTGGATGAACGGAGATAAAGTCACGGTCTTTAGGATCAATCGCGAAGCCGATATCTAGGTTGGTTTCAACCCACACATGGCATTGGTTCATTTGTGCGTTCAACGCGGTAACTGGCGTTTCATCATTTAACTTAAGACGGAATGGCACCAATTTGGTTTCACCCGGTTGGATCACGAAAGGCTCTACGGCTTGAATACGACCCAGTGAAAAAGTTTCGTAGCTGGTGCTGTCTTCCGTTTCGACTTTTACTTCTGTGTTGAGAACCAAGTTAATCAGGTCGATTTGTTGCTCAACGTCACCACCAACAATGTGAACATTGCCAGACAACTCTCCACCTTGGAAAACTTCAATATTATCTAAGACGGTATCAACCTTTGCTGCACCGATGCCCAACGAGGCCTTTAATTTCTTAAACATATTATTTCCCTTTCTAATTATCTGATTTACGAATAGTTATTGCGTGACAATTTGCGACACTTGCCTCACAGAATCAAGCAATTTGCCCCATCTATGTTGAATAAGGTCACATTGCCCGAGGAAATGTTGAAATCGTGAAAAATTCCGTTACTCTATTTGTATAGTCAAATAAGGTTTCATTATGTCGAAAGCGCCGCTCTACCTTCAGATAAAACAGTTCATAGATGACAAGATCAACAGTGGTCACTGGCCAGTGGGTTACCAGATAACCACAGAACTCGAACTTACCGAGCAGTTCAATGTGAGTCGAATGACGGTCAATAAAGCGATTCGAGATTTGGTGTCTGAAGGCAAGCTCATCAGGAAACCAAGACTGGGGACTTTTGTTTGTGAACCAGACGAAAAAGCGCAATCTCCGTTGCTTGATATCAACAACATCGCGCAAGAGATCAAAGACCGAGGCCAAACGTATACTAGCCAAGTTATCAAGCACGATAGTATCAAGGCTGATGAAAGCACGGCTACACGGTTAGGTGTGATGATTAACGCAGAAGTGTTCTATAGTGAAATCATACACTTTGCCGACAACGCACCGATTCAATTGGAAGCGCGCTGGGTGAACTCTCAAGCCGCTCCAAAATACCTAGAGCAAGACTTTTCAACCTCTACCCCCAATGAATACCTTTCAAAAAGCTGCCCGTTGAGTGCTATCGAGCATACGGTTGAAGCCATTATTCCTGACTCTCAAATTAGAACGTCACTAAAACTTTCTGAATCAGAGCCTTGCCTGCTTTTGAATAGAAGAACATGGAGCAAAGAACGGCTCATCAGCTTTGCATTGCTCTACCATCCCGGTTCTAAGTACAAATTAAGCTCCAAGATACTTCTAGATTAAAGAACATCATCCTGATCGCCGATCACATTTTTGCAACATCAACTTGATTCGGGTCAGCGTTTAGCCTATTTATTTGTATATACATTTAATATTTAGCAAAGATCTAGGTGATTATGAATTTGATCCTCAAAAACGCACGAGTGGTCTCCATGAGCTCGGGAGCCGATGGTTATCAGCCCTCTTCCCCTCAAGATATCGTTATCGAAAGCGGTAAAATCGTGTCCATCTCTTGTTCAAACCAAGGCGTACTTGCTTCTGAGTTAGAACAAGTAAGTATTGATGGTTCTTTGGATTACATCACCTATGATTGCAAAAACAAGTTAGTCACCCCTGGGCTGATTGATTGCCACACTCACCTCGTATTTGCGGGTAATCGTGCCAATGAATTTGAGCAGCGTTTGAATGGTGTGTCTTACACCGACATCGCCAAGCAAGGCGGCGGCATTCTAGCGACAGTCACTGCAACACGCGCAGCGCAAGAGTCTGAGCTGGTTGAAATGGCTTTGCCTAGACTCGATGGTCTACTAAGAAGTGGCGTAACCAGCATCGAAGTAAAATCTGGCTATGGTTTAACACTTGATGATGAACTCAAAATGTTACGCGCAGCCAAAGCGTTAGAGAATCATCGTCGAATTAAGATCACCACCACTCTCCTTGCAGCGCATGCTGTGCCACCTGAATATAAAGAACAACCGGACAGCTATATCGATTTGGTTTGCCAAGAGATCATTCCTAAAGCTGCAGAGCAAGGGCTCGCCGATGCTGTTGACGTGTTTTGCGAATCTATCGGCTTCAACCTAGAACAAACCGAACGTGTATTTGCAACAGCCAAAGCACATGGCCTCGCGATTAAAGGCCACACTGAACAACTTTCGAATATGGGTGGTAGCGCACTTGCAGCAAAATACGGCGCACTCTCTGTTGACCATGTTGAGTACTTAGATGAAACCGGAGTAAAAGCACTGGCAGAATCAGGCACAGTTGCCACCTTGCTACCCGGCGCCTTCTATTTCTTGAAAGAGACTCAACAGCCACCTATCGCCCTACTTCGTGAACACAAGATTCCAATGGCGATCGCGACCGACCTAAACCCCGGCACTTCTCCCTTTGCTGATTTAACGCTGATGATGAACATGAGCTGCACCCTGTTTGGTACGACGCCTGAAGAAGCGCTGCGCGGTGTAACTTGTAACGCAGCCGCTGCCATTGGCGATTCACAAACTAAAGGCAAAGTCGAAGTAGGTTATGCCGCTGATTTGGCTATCTGGAATCTCGAGCACCCAGCAGATCTGAGCTATCAAGTTGGTGTTCCTCATCTGCATAAACGCATTGTTAATGGCGAGGTGTGTCATGACTCAATCTAAATCCAACGGCATCCAAGATAATGCAGCAACCACACATAACTTTGTATGGACTGGGCGTAATGATCTTGAAGATGGCGCACTCGGTACTCGCGTTCATCACATTACCAAACAAGTTCAAAGTAGCGATTTAAGTAACGAGCTGACTGACGGTGCTATCGCCTTGGTAGGCTTTGCCAGCGATGCTGGAGTTGCAAGAAATAAAGGACGCGTAGGCGCGAAACAAGCACCTAACCTGATTCGCCAAGCGTTGGCTAATATGGCTTGGCACAGTGACGCGCACATCGCGGATCTCGGTGATATCGAGTGCAATGATGGCCAACTTGAAGTCAGTCAAAAACAGTGTGCTTCGGTTATTGCCAATGCTTTATCAACCAACAAAGTGATTACCCTTGGCGGTGGTCACGAGGTTGCTTGGGCATCGTTCCAAGGTCTTGCGGAACATCTACATAAAACGGAACACCGACATAAAGCTCAACACCTTGATAAAGGTCAGCCAGAACGCAAACCTAAAATAGGCATCGTTAACTTTGATGCTCACTTTGATCTTCGAGAATTCGAAAGCGACATTGCTGATGTCAAACCCAGTTCGGGTACGCCTTTCAACCAGATTAGCGATTACTGCCATACACATCAGTGGCCTTTTCATTACGCTTGTCTTGGTGTGAGTGCGGCTAGTAATACCAAAGCGCTGTTTAATAAAGCAGACCAACTGGGCGTTTGGTATGAACACGACCGCAACATGACCCAAGTAAACCAAGTCGCTCAACTGGTTAAGTTACAAAAATTCATCGCTGAGTGTGATTACCTCTATCTCACTATCGATCTAGACGTATTTCCAGCGGCGACTGCGCCGGGCGTCAGTGCACCAGCGGCAAGAGGCGTGAGCTATGAAGCACTCGCTCCTTTTCTAGAACAGATTTTCCAACACAGTGAAAAACTCATTATCGCGGACATTGCGGAATACAACCCAGACTACGACGTCGATGGCCAAACGGCTCGATTGGCGGCACGTTTGTGTTGGGATATTGCCTCTGCAATGGCCAGCGACTAATCCAGCTATACCGATAACTACAGCTATACCGATAACTACAACTACAACTACAACTACAACTACAACTACAACGATATAACGTGAAACAGAAGGAATTCCAAAATGACGGAACACCACAACAGTGACCCTCGTCTCGACACGACTCGCGAAATTCGCGCACCTCATGGCACCACATTGCGCGCTAAATCTTGGTTAACAGAAGCACCACTGCGTATGCTGATGAATAACCTAGACCCTGATGTGGCAGAACATCCACATGCACTGGTTGTGTATGGCGGTATCGGTCGCGCGGCACGTGATTGGAAATGTTATGACAAGATTGTTGAAGTATTAGAGCGTTTAGAAGACGACCAAACGTTACTTGTTCAATCAGGTAAGCCTGTAGGCGTGTTCCCGACTCATAAAAACGCACCCCGCGTACTGATCGCGAATTCTAACCTTGTTCCACACTGGGCGAATTGGGAACACTTCAACGAGCTCGATAAAGAAGGCTTGATGATGTACGGTCAAATGACAGCAGGTAGCTGGATTTACATTGGCTCTCAAGGCATCGTTCAAGGTACTTATGAAACGTTTGTCGCTATCGCGAAGAAGCATTTCCAAGGCGAAGCAAACGGTAAGTGGGTTCTAACGGGTGGTCTTGGCGGCATGGGTGGTGCTCAACCTCTCGCAGCTACAATGGCTGGCTTCTCGATGATTGCGGTTGAATGTGATGAATCACGAATCGATTACCGCTTGCGTACAGGCTATGTAGACAAAAAAGCCACCAGCATCGATGAAGCGATGGCAATGATTAAAGAATCAGACACACCTATCTCTGTTGGCTTACTTGGTAACGCAGCAGACGTATTCCCAGAGCTAGTTGAACGCAATATCACGCCAGACGTAGTGACTGACCAAACCTCTGCCCACGATCCACTGAACGGCTATTTACCTCAAGGTTGGACGATGGAGAAAGCAGCTCAAGAGCGTACCATTGATGAAGCTAAAGTTGTGAAAGCCGCTAAGCAGTCCATGGCCATTCAAGTACAAGCTATGCTAGATCTTCAGTACCGTGGCGCTGCGACCGTAGATTACGGCAACAACATTCGCCAAATGGCACTGGAAGAAGGTGTAGAAAACGCATTTGATTTCCCAGGTTTCGTTCCAGCCTATATACGACCTTTATTTTGCGAGGGCGTCGGTCCGTTCCGTTGGGCTGCCCTTTCTGGCGACCCAGAAGACATCTACAAAACAGACCAAAAAGTAAAAGAACTGATTCCTGACAACCCACATCTACATAACTGGCTAGATATGGCGCGTGAACGCATTCAGTTCCAAGGCCTACCAGCTCGTATCTGTTGGGTTGGATTGAAAGATCGTGAACGTTTAGGACAAGCATTCAATGAAATGGTGAAAAATGGCGAACTGAAAGCACCAGTTGTTATCGGTCGTGACCACCTAGATTCGGGCTCAGTAGCAAGCCCGAACCGCGAAACAGAAGGCATGATGGATGGCTCTGATGCAGTTTCTGATTGGCCTCTTTTGAATGCCCTTCTGAACACAGCTGGTGGCGCAACATGGGTTTCTCTGCACCATGGCGGCGGCGTTGGCATGGGCTTCTCACAACACTCGGGTATGGTGATTTGTTGTGACGGTAGCGAAGATGCATCACAACGTATTGCTCGTGTACTTCACAATGATCCGGCTACTGGCGTTATGCGTCATGCTGATGCGGGTTACGATATTGCCAAGCAGTGTGCTAAAGAGCAGAAGCTTGATTTACCTATGCTAAACGAAGAACTTCGTCGCCTTTAATGTCTGGAGAAAACATGTTGAATTTATTACTTAAGCCAGGACTTCTAGGCCTGCCTGAACTGCGTAAGATTAGCCGTAGCCCTGTGAGCTTATCACTTGATCCAGCAGCGATTCCAGATATTGAAGCGAGCATGCACGTTGTCGAGCAAGTGATTGCTGAAGATCGCACTGTGTATGGCATCAACACGGGTTTTGGCTTGTTAGCAAATACCAAAATCGCCCCTGAGGATTTAGAAGTACTACAGAAAAGTATCGTGCTTTCTCACGCGGCGGGCATTGGTAAATTCATGTCTGATGAAACTGTTCGCTTGATGATGGTGTTAAAGATTAACAGCTTGTCTCGCGGTTACTCTGGTATCCGCCTCAAAGTGATTAATGCCCTTATCGATCTTGTGAACGCACAGGTTTACCCATGTGTTCCACAAAAAGGATCTGTGGGTGCTTCAGGAGATCTTGCTCCCCTCGCCCACATGAGTACGGTACTGCTAGGTGAAGGCCAAGCACGCCACAACGGCAAGATCATCACTGGCTTAGAAGCAATGCAGATCGCAGGCTTGGAGCCTATAACGCTAGCACCTAAAGAAGGTCTGGCGCTGTTAAACGGCACACAAGCATCGACAGCCTTTGCACTAGAAGGTCTGTTCGCAGCTGAAGACTTATTCGCGTCTGCAACCGTGTGTGGTGCAATGTCTGTAGAAGCCGCGCTAGGTAGCCGTCGTCCGTTTGATCCGCGTATTCATCGCGTTCGTGGTCATCGTGGCCAAATGGATGCAGCACTTGCTTACCGCCATATGCTTGATCAAAAGAGCGAGATTGGTGAATCACATACTTGTTGTGAAAAGGTTCAAGATCCTTACTCACTGCGTTGTCAGCCTCAAGTGATGGGTGCTTGTTTACAGCAGATTCGTAACTCAGCAGAGACCTTAACGATTGAAGCAAATGCCGTATCCGACAACCCGCTTGTTTTCGCTGACGATGGCGACATCATTTCGGGCGGTAACTTCCACGCAGAACCTGTCGCAATGGCAGCAGATAACCTTGCATTGGCCATTGCCGAGATCGGTAGCTTGTCAGAGCGTAGAATGGCGCTGCTGATTGATAGCGCGCTAAGCAAACTACCGCCTTTCTTAGTCGATAACGGTGGCGTGAACTCAGGCTTTATGATTGCTCAAGTAACGTCTGCAGCACTCGCTAGTGAGAACAAAACCTTGGCTCATCCGGCGTCAATAGACAGCCTGCCTACTTCTGCAAACCAAGAAGACCACGTATCAATGGCCACCTTTGCCGCTCGTAGGCTTAGATACATGGCTGAAAACACCCGTGGGATATTAGCAGTAGAATATTTAGCAGCAGCACAAGGGCTCGATTTCCGTGCTCCGAATCTATCCTCTCCTCGTGTGGAAGAAGCGAAACAGATTTTGCGTGAGAAAGTGAGCTTCTACGACAAAGACAGATATTTTGCACCGGATATTGAACAAGCTAACCTGTTGCTCAAATTGTCCGTTCATAATCACCTAATGCCAGAAGGTACTTTGTGTAGCTTTTAAAGCAAAAACATTCTGAACAACACCCATTAGAGTGTCATATAAACAAGGGCTATTAATTAGCCCTTGTTGCATTGAGCCAAAGGCCATATCTCCCTTCAAATCGTCACATACCATCCAACGTATTTATCTAATTGACTGATATATAAGCAAAGTTAACTGGATAGACCATTAAAACCAAGTTAGTTAGCTATAATCCCCGCCAGATTTGATGACTAATAGCGATACTATGTTTCTGACACCTTACTTTTCTACTGAAGACAATCAATTTCAATTCACTCGTGAACAAGCTAGCCACTTTGCAAAAAAAGTAGCCGCTGACTTCAACCCAATTCACGATGAAGACAACAAGCGCTTCTGCGTGCCTGGCGATCTTTTGTTTGCAGTACTTCTGCAAAAAGAAGGCATCAGCCAAAAAATGCGTTTTGATTTTTCAGGTATGGTAGGTAACGGTATTGCGCTAAGCGTTGACAACAAGTGTGAGAAAGAAAGCTCACTGGTTGACGAGAAAGGCAAAGAGTACCTACACATGTCTTGTGAAGGTGAAAAGAGCCACGACCAAGCATTCATCGAGCACGTAGTAACAAATTACGTTAAGTTTTCAGGTATGAACTTCCCACATATCATGGTTCCTCTTATGGAAGAACAGCAAATGATGATCAACTGCCAACGTCCTCTTGTGATTTACGAGAGCATGGAAGTTGAATTTACTCGTCTAGACCTATCTCACCCAGAAGTTGAATTCTCAGGTGCGACTTTTGATGTTGAAGGCAAGCGTGGCATCGTGACACTGAACTTTGATTTCAAAGAAGACGGTGAAGTAGTCGGTAAAGGCGTAAAGCGCATGGTAGCAAGTGGTCTTAAGCCATACGACCAAGCTTCTGTAGACGACCTAGTAAACCGCTTCAACGAACGTAAAGAGATGTTTCTAGCTCAGTTCGCAGCTGCCGCTTAATCAGCACTCTTATTTACATCACTTGATGTAAATAGCTAGAGACAAGATCAATAAAGCCCAGCTTGGTATCACAAGCTGGGCTTTTTCATTTCGATGACTAATGACATCAAGCTACTCAAGTCAAAACTAAACCCAGCGTCTAACCTTTTGTTTATAATCAACATATTCCGCACCGAACAATTGCTCTAGAGCGCGTTCTTCTGGCTTAATTTGGAACTGATTCATGTACATTACGAATACAAAACTGAGTAAAACACTGAACAGGTTTTGGAAGAAATAGCCAAAACAAAACAGTAGGATAAATAGCCCTAGATACATAGGGTTTCGCGTGTAGCCAAAGATTCCACTGTCCACAACTGCAGAAGCGGTGTCGACTTTGATCGGATTAACGGTGGTTTTCTGTTTGCGAAACTCCCATATGCCTGATATCCCAATAACACCACTCAAGACAATCCCGATACCGAGCACAACCATTCGATAAGGCATTGCCAATGTTCCTTGGCTCAACTGCTGAGCGCAGAAGTATGATGCTACGAATACAATAATGAACAGTGCAACGGGTGGTACTTTTAATTCTAGAAAATTCATACTTTTCCTTATTAACATTCCTTTGTTAGTTTAGAAAAAAGCCCAGCAATTGCTGGGCTAAATGTATTAAAGAATTTTTGCTAGCGCTTGTAATGGGTGAGCAAGCTTCTCACCTTCAAAACGCTTCACTTGGCTACGGCAAGAATAGCCCGTCACCAAACAACGATCTTTTGGTAAGTCCTGCATTTGAGGCTTCCAGCTTAAACCGTATATGTCTTTCGACATTTGTAACTTATCAACTTCATGCCCGAAGGTGCCCGCCATACCACAACAGCCAACCGGAACGCTGGTTAACGCAGCACCAAAGTGCTTGAAGATAGTGCCCCACTCTTTTTCAGCGTTCGGCATTTTGGTTTTCTCAGTACAGTGAGCAAACAAGTACCACATATCTTCACTTGCTGAACGTGCTTCGAACTCACCTAACGATGGCATTAACCATTCATGCACGGTAAGCACATCAAAGTCGCCACGTTTGTCACCTAAGATCTCTACGTATTCATCGCGGTAACAAAGCACAAGAGCCGGGTCCACACCCACCAAAGGAATACCGATATCCGCCACCATCGACAAGAAATCCGATGTTGATTTCGCTTCACGCGCAAAACGACTTAAGAAGCCTTTAATGTGCAGAGCTTTACCATTTGGCTTAAACGGCAGCAACACCGGAATTTTACCAAGTTTTTGAGCCAGAGTGATGAAGTCTTCAATCACCTCCGCATCATAAAAGCTAGTGAACGGGTCTTGAACGATCAGCACATGCTGTTTCTTCTCTTCAGAAGACAAGCCTTCTAAGTACTGTAAGTCGAAGAGTTGCAGCTCTTTGCTCGCCAGACGATTTTTAAGTGTAGGTACCGACATCAGTGGTGCATCAACATAACCGACCGTTTTCGCCGTTGCGGTTTGTATCCATTTTTGACCCAAGGCAGCGTTAACAACCTTTGGCACTTTCGCCATTAGCGGCAGCATGGTTTCAATGTTGGCGACTAAATAGTCTTTTGCAGGGCGTTGGTAGCGTGAGTAATAAATGTTTAAGAATCGAGAACGGAAGCTCGGAACATCAACTTTAATAGGACACTGGCTCGCACACGCTTTACACGCCAAACAACCGTTCATCGCTTCATGAACTTCATGCGAGAAATCGTACTCATGGCGTTTGTTCATCGTGTTACGAACACGTTCCACCATGGTTTTAATCGGAGTATTGTCCTTCAGCGCTTCTTGCTCTAAATCGAGAATATCGACGCCTTGTTCCGTTAACTGACGTAACCATTCACGAACCAAGCCTGCACGGCCCTTTGGTGAATGACGACGGTCAGCCGTGACTTTCATCGAAGGACACATTGGCGAACTCGTATCGTAGTTGAAACACAAGCCGTTACCATTACATTCCATCGCTTGCTTGAAGCTATCACGGACTTGTACGTCGATCTGACGATCGTAGAAACCACGCTTGGTATCAGTGACTTTCACCAACTCAGCATCGCTTTCTAACGGCGTACAGATCTTGCCTGGGTTCATCTTGTTATGCGGGTCAAATGCCGCTTTAACTCGTCTTAATTCGGTAAACAGCTCTTCACCAAAGAAGTCAGGACCATACTCAGAACGGAAGCCTTTACCGTGTTCACCCCACATCAAGCCGCCGTATTTAGCCACCAGCTTAACCACTTCATCAGAGACTTCATGCATCAATGCTTCTTGCATCGGATCACACAAATCTAAAGCAGGACGAACGTGCAGTACGCCCGCATCCACGTGACCAAACATGCCGTAGTTCAACTCTTTTGAATCGAGTAATACTCTAAATTCAGAGATGAAGTCGGCCAAGTTTTCTGGTGGTACACAGGTATCTTCAGCAAAAGCGACTGGCTTAGCTCGGCCTTTCGCCGCACCTAATAGACCTACCGCTTTCTTACGCATGTTGTAGATTCGGCCAATGCTCGCTAAATCACTGCACACTTGGAAGCCAATCACACCCGCGTCTTCAGTTTCTACCATGCTTTCAAGCTGTGCGGTCAGCGCTTGAACTTGTTGTTCAACTTCCGCTTCATCTTGGCCTGCAAACTCAACCATGTTGATACCAAGCATCTCTTTATTTGGAACATCCATAAGCAAATCGCTCACGGTGTGCCAAACAATGTCTTGTTTCGCTAGGTTCAATACTCTTGAGTCAACGGTTTCAACAGACAGCGCTTTCGCTTCTACCATGAACGGCGCATTACGCAGTGCAGAATCGAACGTGTTGTATTTCACGTTAACCAACGTTCGTGCTTTTGGAATCGGCGTGAGGTTCAGCTTTGCTTCAGTGATGAATGCTAATGAACCTTCTGCACCACATAGAACACGAGTCAGGTCAAAGCTATCGTCTTCTTCGTTGATTGCGTTCTTTAAATCGTAACCAGTTAAGAAGCGGTTCAATGGTGGGAATTTATTAAGAATTTGAGCGCGCTTATCTCGACAAACGGCTTCAGTTACTGTAAGGGCATGGTGAGCAAATTCACCTTCAGCAGGTAAGCCGTGTGATAAATCGGATTCGAGACATGAACCATCTGCGAAGACGGCTTGCAGCGACAACACATGGTCAGACGTTTTACCGTACTTCAATGACCCTTGGCCCGAAGCATCGGTATTGATCATTCCACCTAAGGTTGCTCGGTTACTGGTAGAAAGGTCTGGAGAGAAAAAGTAACCATACGGACGCACAGCATCGTTCAATTGGTCTTTAACGATACCTGACTGAACTCTTACCCAGCCTTCTTGCTCGTTAATCTCAAGAACCTTGTTCATATAACGAGACAGGTCAACCACAACGCCTTTTGTTAAAGACTGTCCGTTGGTACCGGTGCCACCGCCACGAGGGGAAAAGGTCACGCGTTCATAAGCAGATTTTGCACCCACTTTACCGATCAACACAACGTCTTGAGTTGTTTTAGGGAGAATGACTGCCTGCGGCAATTGCTGATAGACACTGTTATCAGTCGCCACAGCCAAACGGCTAGAATATTGAGATTCAATGTCGCCAGTAAAGCCCGCTGTTTTTAGTTCATCTAAAAAGCGTACGACAACTGGATCGACATCAGCATTGAGTTGAAGTCTTGGTAACATTTGCTTCCTGCCCCTACTTCGCTGATCCTATCAGCATTGGGTTATCTGAGATTTTTAATATTTTTCTTTGAATTTCGTCACTTTACTACTATTAAGATCATATAAAAAGGTGATCAAATAAGAATCTCGGTGCAAGAATGGAGAAATAGTCACTTTCGTCTTAATTCAGTAGTAAGATAGTAGATAACTTTTTTACGACATCTCCATGAGCAAATAACAATGAAAAAAAGCAAAACAGTCACAACTGAAGATATTCTTCTTAAGCTATGCCAATCAGTCTCAAACGTACTTACTTCAGCGACGGCTTCACAGGTGTCCTACTCAGCCATGGTTCAAAAGATCAACAAGACAAGTCTTAAGCCAGATTTTGGTTGTTTCGTCTTGTTCGACGGCGGTTTTTCAGGTCTTGTTGTTATCAATTTTACGTCGAAAGCAGCGCTAGAGATCTACACAAATTACATGCGTAACATGGGCATGCCTGAAGACGAACTCGCTGTACTTCATACTTCAGACGAAGTAGGTGATGTATTAGGTGAGTTGATGAACCAGTTGGTTGGCGACTTTACCAACAAAATCCGTAAAGAACTGCAAACTAACATCACACAAAACCAACCGAAAATGCTAGCACTGAACAAGCAAGTGAACCTTTCTGTTGATACGAACTTAGATCGCCCGCAAGCTCGTCGTGTTACTTTCTCTACTGCCGACAACAACATTTTCTACCTTGAGCTTGCAATGGACAAAACAGAATTCATCCAATTGGAAGAATTTGAGATCGCTGAAGACGAATGCCCAGACAGTATTCTTGAAGCGACTCAGAAAAAAATGCAAGAACCAAAGCAGCCAGAGCAAAGTTCAGGCAACGATTCTGCAGCTGATTTACTCGATGAACTTGGAATCTAGTTTGCGAAAGCTCTAGCACTTCCTAAAAATCGTGTCACTAACGCCATCAATCCTCTTGATGGCGTTTTGTTTTGTCCGGGAGTCGCTACTTCCTTCATATATCCTTATCTTCCATAATCGTTCACCACATTCCTACAAATGACTTTTGACTTTGCTGTTACTCGCCAAAACATGTAAAATGTTGGACTTTTAAAAATTTGCGGTAATGATTAAGTTGTCGATGGATAAGAAAAAAGCCCTAAAGAAAATTGCCAAGTGTCTTGAGCTTGGAAACTCTGCGAACGTCAATGAAGCTGCCAATGCGATAAAAATGGCGCATAACTTGATGCTGAAATATGGTCTCGAAAAGGACGATATTGAATTTATCAAGATGGGAAAAACTCAATCCAGTCACCTGTTACCTGCAAATATCAGCTCTACACTGCTGCGTGTTATTCGTGGTATTAACACCAAGTTTGGCGTAGAAGCCGTGTTACTGAATCACAAAGGCCTTAAGCGCGTTGAATTCATTGGTGAAGCCGATCGCGCTATCTTCGCGGCTTTTGCGTTCGATATTATTTATCGCGAACTGAATGAGCACACTGGCCAATTCAGAAACAGTTTTGCGGGCTCGGGAACAGGGACACTAGAAGTAACACGTCGCGTAAACTCTTACGTTTCGGGTTGGGTAGAAGGTGCGCTTGAAAAACTGCCTGTTATCACCCCAGACGACGAGTCAAACAACAAGATCAATAACTACATTGATAAAGAGTTCCAAAACATCGACCGCGAAACGTTCAAACAACAACTCAGAGAAGCGATGAAAAACCTCACCGCAGACTATGAAGTTGGTTTGAAGAAAGGTCGAAAACTGTCTGTAAATCGACCAGTTGGCGGAACTCAAGCCGTTAAAAAGATAACTAAATCATAGAGCCACTTTACATTGCTTCAGCGTATTGATAAAAACCACCAATAGGACTTATTGTTGTCTTTCGTAATTCATGCGTTTGACAGAAGTACATGATGGAGAAATACGTTGAAAAAAATCACACTAGCCCTGGCACTCACTGTTGCTCTAACGGGCTGTCAAGCGACACAACGCCAAAACGCGACAACCGGCGAATCTGAGACTAATTCCGCAACTCAAGGCGCTTTAATTGGTGCAATCGCCGGCGCTGTTGCTGGTGCAGCTACGGGTGACGACTCTAAAGACCGTCGTAAGCGTGCACTCATCGGCGCAGCAGGTGGCGCCGCAGTTGGCGGTGGTATCGGTTACTACTTTGACCAGCAAGAAGCTGCACTTCGTGAAGAACTCATGAACTCAGGCGTTCAAGTAGAGCGTGTTGGTGAGAACCAACTTCTACTTCGCCTAGAGAACGGCATTGGCTTCGATTCTGGTTCTTACGCTTTAGAATCAAGCATCCACAAAACACTTCGCGGCGTTGCGCGCATCTTAGTTGAATACCCAGACACTAGCCTAGTGATCGAAGGTCACACTGACAGCACGGGCAGCGAGTCTTCTAACCAAGTTCTTTCTGAGCGTCGTGCTGAATCGGTTCGTGCATTCTTGATCTCTCAAGACGTTGCTGCAGGCCGTGCCATTGCTCGTGGTAACGGTGAACGTTACCCTCTATGTGACAACAACACCTCTCAAGGTCGCGCTTGTAACCGTCGCGTAGAAATTCAAATCTTGCCGCTTAAGTAGCACGATTAAAGCCCAGTTCGTCTTTATCTATTGAATTAACCTCTATATAGTTGCTTATCGTCGTGTTGCTTGTTCAAAGTCACACGACTAGCCATATTCATACTGATATACCGACTCTGGGCTTTTTAACGAGACTTATCTATTGTTTATCCTATCCAACTTTCTGTCATCATCACTTCTTAGAACTCTATTTTTCACCCTCATCTTTTCTACAATACAGTTCTCTACTGCACACATCGTTCATGCAGAAAGCAACGTTGCATTCTCTATAGAATCTCAACCTCAAGATCCAGTTTCTCAATACCAACTAGCTCAAGCTTATGAATCAGGTAATGATGTCCCTTTGAGCACCAACGATGCATTTTATTGGTACTCGCAATCCGCAGAAAACGGCAATGCAGATGCGCAATTTAGGCTGGGTCAATGGTACTTGGCAGGATCAGGTGTAGAGCAAAGCAACAAGCTAGCTTTAGAATGGTTTATTAAATCAGCCTTACAAGGTAACCAACGCGCGCCCATCGAAGTCGCAAAGCTCTACGAATCCTCACTTCAGGAAGAACTCCTAAAACCATTAGATGAAGCACAGCTATGGTATGAAGCGGCCTTAAAAAACAATCCAACAGCCGAAGATGGCTATAACCGTATTCTGGAAGCGCAATTCAACCAGCAACGTGCCAAGCAGATCTCTTCGATTGAGAAGCTCAATGACAACGTCATTGCTGAAAGCAGCACGAATCAGAGGCTATCTAATCCAGAGCGAGCAAGTAGCTCCCCTTCTTATCTGCCCTCTAGAGAGCAGGTAACACGTTCTAACCTAACGTATTCAGACTATCTAATTGGCACAGCCTTAGCCGTGTTGATTTCAATTGTCAGCATTATCATGACTCTGGTGATATCAAAAAGAAGACACGCTCTAAAATCGGGTGAATTGGGGCAACAAAAGCAGACACTTGAAGCACAGCTTAGCTCGAAAGACTTCACTATTAAGCAGCAGAAACGTCAGCTACACACGATGTTCCATGAGTTAAAAAAACAGAAAAATGACAACAGCCTGAACAATTTACAAGTAGCCTGCGCTCTATTTGGGTATACACCTAGCTCAATTCCGAATCAAAAAAGCATTAAAATTCGATATAAACAGCTATCCAAAATCTACCACCCTGATGGTTACGGATGTGACGAAGAGATGAAACGTTTGAACAATTCGCTAAAAACCATCCTTAAGAGTGTTGCAAAAACGTAAACAACCAAGCAAGCTCGATTTCCAAAGTCGCAAAGATATCGATTTTATTAGTACTGCAATCGATCCCCCTCTCAAAAACAGGTAACAAACTATTAACTAATGAGTCTTATTTGTGTCATAATTTGCGCCGAAAATACACCTGACTTAAACAGGTGAGGAGAGAATATGTTCACAATAGAAGGCGTTTGTGATTGGTGCAAAAAGCCAAGCCTAGTTAAAAAGCACGACTACCTAGATGGTAAGTGTCATCATGCATGTAAAGAGTGCAATGATATGGCCACCATTGATGTTCGCCAGTTCAATATTGGTGAAATGGAAATGAGAGCAAAACTCTCCCAAGCGACATTGAGATAAGCAACACCGTTGAAATATAAGAAAGCGCCTAAGGCGCTTTTTTTGTATCTGAGATTTATCTTCTTATCTTCTTAT